>CAYSGX010000167.1:0-5836 GCA_964430605.1 uncultured Chitinophagaceae bacterium | reverse complement strand
GCCATAACCCAAAACAGGCTGTACCAAATCATCACCGCTTACCAATACAAACCCATTGTTGTTTACATTGAAAATATAATATACAGGACTGTTATCGCTTACGCGACCTACACCCGAACGGGTTTTGTTTGCTTCAACCAATTGCAACAAAATTAACTGTTCCTGAATGCCTGTTTGCTGATGATAAAAATGTTTGGCTACACGCTCAGCATAGTTTCTGTCTATATCTTTTCCGAAAACCTGTATCGAAAAAATGACTAAAAGGAATAAAATAAGTTTTGAGTTTCTCATGTTTATATAGTTTTAGATGGTTTAAAATGGTTTTGAAAGATAATGATTTTTTAAAAAGTTTTATTACTGTTACATGTTTGTTGTGCAATAAAGTTTTTATCACACGGTATTTTAAGATTTTCAAGGGGGAGTTTTTGTTCTGTCTGAAATATGCTCTTGACAAGGTTTCCAACATTATTTTTCGACTCAATTATGAAAGAGGTAATAAAATGCAGCTTGTTACAACTGCAATTATTACTGCTCCCTGTTCAACAGCATTTCGGCAAAACGAATTAAATTTTGCTTGCCTGCCGCATCAATATTTTCGATGGCATTTAAAGCATTAAAGGCTTTTTCATTATACATTGTTGCCATTGATTCAGCATAATCTTTAACTCCTAACTTATTGAATAATTGAATCATAGCGGGTACTTTCTCAACACCGTTAGAAGATAAAAGCGTTTGTAATGTTACGGCATCATCACCTTTAGCTTCCAGCAACGCTTTTATAAGCAATAAGGTTTTTTTGTTGTTTTTAATATCGCCCCCCTGCTCCTTCCCCACTTTATCCGCTTCGCCAAAAGCATCCAGAATATCATCCTGCAATTGAAAAGCAAGCCCAATATTTAATCCAAATTCAAATATCCTTTCGGCATCATGTGTGGTAGCGTTGGCTGTTACCGCCCCCGATTTCAGGCTGCAAGCAAGCAACACAGAAGTTTTGTACTCAATCATTTTCAGGTATTCCGCCTCAGAAACATCGCTTCGGTTTTCAAACGACATATCCATTTGCTGCCCTTCACAAATTTTAATGGCAGTGTCATTAAACAATTCAAATACTTCTTTAAATTTTTCCTGCGGCAAATTCATCAGGTATTTATAGCACCAAATCATCATCACATCACCCGAAAGAATAGCCGCATTATCACCATACTTTTTATGCACGGTCGGTTGCCCTCTTCTAAGCGAGGCCTTGTCCATTATATCGTCATGCACCAAAGTGAAATTATGAAACAACTCCATTACAAATGCTGCCGGCATGGCATCAGTAATATTTCCCTGAAAAGCTTTATTGGCCAATAAAACCAATGCAGGCCTGATTCTTTTTCCGCCTAAACTAAGAATGTATTGCACCGGCTCATACAATTCTTTAGGCGAAGCGTTAAACTTTTGCTCATTCAGATAATTTTCAAACAACTCTTGAAAATGCTGCATAGTTTTCATGTGGCAAAGATGCGGGATTATATCAGAAAATTTTTCTTTAACCGCTAAATTATTATCAAAAATTTGTGCAATCATTGAGTTATTGCTGATTTGTACATTTTTACAACAGCCCTATAGCCTTAATGTTTTCTACCGAAACCTGATACTACTAAAAAAGTATTGACAAAGCGAAACCTAATGTTGACCTTAGCGTACAAATGGCGAAACTATGCTGATGGGAAAAGACAGACAAGTGGAGATACTATTAATTGAAGACAATTCCGGAGATATTCTTTTAACTAAAGAGGCCTTTGAAGAAATTAAATTTACTGAAAATTTAAGCGTGGTTACCGATGGTGAAGCAGCTTTAGATTTTTTATACAGGCAAGGCAGATATACTGAAGCGCCAACTCCCGACTTAATAATATTAGACTTAAATATTCCGCGGGTTGATGGAAAAGAATTATTAGCTAAAGTAAAAAAGGATGACTTACTAAGAAAAATCCCAATCATTGTTTTAAGTACTTCTAAATCTGACAGAGACATTAAAACCTGCTATGAATTACAGGCAAATTGTTATTTAATAAAGCCTGTTGACTTTGAGCAATTTATAGAAATTGTTACCTATATCAGAGATTTTTGGTTGGGAATGGTAAAAATACCTTCTATGGCATAATAACAGGGGTATCCAAAATATTTAAATCGTCTTATTTTACAATGGGTTGAAACCCATTGCTAATTATGACCAAAGGACTTTTTCTTTTAAAATCGGGCTAAAGCCCTTATAATCCCTGCGGACTTTAGTCCATTATATTGAATAAAAATAATTCCTTTGGTCAAAAAAATACCATAGGTTTTAACCTGTGGCAAAAGATAAGCTCATTTCGGACACCCTTGGCATAATAACCCCAATGCTTTTACAAACCTTTTTTCACACTTTTTCTCCCGTAAACACTCGCTTTATATAGCTATATGCTACCCTTTCCGGCTACTTCTGTATAACTTACAGGATTGTTAGCGCTTAATTGTTGTCATAATTTGAATATTTCACCTGAAAAATACTATTTTTGCAACCTCGTTTAAAAAACTCAAAATCATGAGCACTATTTTAGAAATACAAAATGAATTAATTACTCAACGTGATTTCCCTGTTTTTAAAGCAGGCGATAACATCACAGTCCATTATAAAATTGTTGAGGGAGAAAAAGAAAGAGTTCAGTTATTCAAAGGCGATGTTATTCAGCGTAAAGGTGTTGGCTTAGGCGCATCTTTCACTGTTAGGAAAATGTCGAACGGAGTAGGCGTTGAAAGGGTGTTTCCTTTACAGTCTCCTAACATTGAGAAAATTGAATTAAACAAAGCCGGACGTGTCAGAAGATCTAAAATCTACTACCTGCGTGGTTTATCGGGCAAAAAAGCGCGTATTGCTGAAAAGAAAACCGCTAATACCCCTAAATAAGCATTATCTTATTCATTCGAATATAAAAGCCCTGCTAATTAGCGGGGCTTTTGTGTTTAAAGGGAATTCTTAATTGCCACGAAGGATTTTTAGACAATGTTTTCACGGCAGTGTGTACCAAAAAATTGCGAACAGGGCACACATGCTTCACATACAGAAACATATCTTTTGGCAGCGCCCCCACAGAACTTTTAATTTCCATGGCAGTTCTGCCAAAAATCAATTTAGAAGTTTTTAAAGTTATAGCCTGCTCTACCAGTTTGTAAAGAATATTCAAATACAAATCGTGTTCTTTCAAATAATTCTTATTCATGCCCACAAAACAGGCAACCAGTTGGCCATTATTAAGATAAGTAGAATAAAAGCCTATCAATTCATGCTCCCTGAATATCCCGGTAAGGCTAAAATTATCGGGAAAACTTTGCTGCAACGATTGCATATAGGCAATATCGGGATTAAACAGCTTGAAATCGCTGTTGGCAATTACCTCATTGAGCATGCGCTGCAAATCATTGGCATATTGGGCAGTATCGGTTACTGTAAGGCGTTTAAACAGCAGCCCGTTGCCCCGCTCTGCCGCTTTGTGTAATCTCACCCTGTATTTAGAAGTTAAATCTTTAGCATAATCATCGAAAGAAGCCCAGTCGCTTCTTATATCCATCTCCATATTAGGGTTTACCTGAAACTTCAAATACCCCTGCCCTTCCAGATTTTTAAAATGAATGGTATTTTCTGAATAAAAATCTTTAATCAATACCCCTGTTAATTTTTCAGTTTCCAAAAGCGATTCAATACTTTGATGATAAGCCGCTGCCAGCTTTTCGTTCAATGTATAATCCCGCTTAATAAATAAAGCCAGTTCGCCTGTTAAAAAGGTATTGCCCGAAACCAGCAAGCGTATAGAAACCAGATTAACCACTTTTTTGGTGAGCCATGTTTTGGCAACCTGATAAAAGCTACTGTCGCTTTCGGCATTGGCGACATTGCTTCCGCTAAATGCAATAATCTGAAACGGTGCAAAGGCTACCGCGCTACCATGTTGCATTATAACGATATAGCGAAAACTTATTTTTTCTGAAAAAGAAGATTCATAGCTACTCCAATACCCGGAAGAAAAAAAGAAATCATTCGCAACACCTAATTCATCTAATACCAAAGCCGGTATATCGTTAATGCTGTTGTATATTTTACTGCTGTATTCCGAAACGGAAGTATTTTGCTTGCAAACAGCTTTTGAAATTTCAGGAAACACTAAACACTTGGCCATCTAAAAGTAATTGTATCAAAAATAGGCACTATTAACTATTATCAAAGGCTTTTAGTTTATGGAAACCATAAAATAACAAATATTACAATTTAGAATAGTGTCCTGTCAATACTAAATGTCTTAAAAGTTTCCCGCAGATTACGCAAATCACGCTGACAGTTCTTGCATTCATTATTTCGGGGTGTTTTAGTATAAACGGTATTCGGCATAAGGGAATAAAAGTAAAAGCCAATTCCTTACCTGTTTTCAAAATTCTTAGCCCGTTTTCAACTATAGGGTTGTGCAACAGCCACGGCTGTTAGCAGTTGTTTTTCTCTCTTCATTGTTTTGATTGGTACAATGCAATCCTGTTTCCTTCTGTGTCTTCCAATTCTGCAACAAGTCCAATTCCATTGTCTGTTTTTGGATACAAAATTTGTCCACCGTTTGAAGTAGCCAATTTAAGTGTTTCATCAATGTTTTCTGTTTTGAAGTAAATCACAACTCCGTCTTTTGTTGGCTTGTAGATTTCTCCTTTTGCTAATGCTCCTGAAATTCCTGAGTTTTCGTCTTCAAAGGGAAACAATGCCATTTCATTGTTGTCAATATTTTCCTTGTCGAAGTTAAAGTTGAATACTACCTTATAAAATTTAATCGCTCTGTCAATGTCATTAACTGGGATTTCAAAGTAAACAACAGGGTTTGATTTTTTTGTCATAGTATTTTTTTCAGTTTGCTTAATTGTTGTTTTTGGATTGTCACCACAAGAAATCCTCACTCTCGCAAGTTTAGCGTAGCGTAACTTGTGAGAGCGGGGGTAAAATTATCTTTCTGTTTTCGGTAATTGGTTTCGCATAAATTCAAATGCCCCGATACGCAAATTAATGCCGTGTTCCAGATAGGCTTTCATAAAGGCAAGGAAATTTGCCCAACCTTCGGTATTGTCTCCAAACCATTTTAACCCGGCTTCATCCGCTTCTTTCTCGCCTTCTGTAACCCGTACCACAACCGACTTGTCGGTTTGTTCTTCCAAATTGATTTTGACTGTAGTGTCGTTATCCCAAACAAAAGACACAGATCTGTTTTTTTCTATTTTTATATTGTTTACTATACATTTATAATCAGGAAACTCAGCCCATTTCCATTTTACTTCTTTGCTATCTTCAAGCCGCCCTGTGCTTTCGGAAATAAAGTATTGGGTCATTTTTTCAGGATTTACTATTCCTTCAAAAACTTCTTCTACCGGTTTCTGGATTTGTATGGCTGCTTTTATTGTCAGTTTCATTGTTTTGTTTTTTCCAACCATTAAGAAGTTAAGGCTCATTAAGGCTTAATTTTTCTTAATTCCTTAATGGTTTTCTATTTACTTTTCAGCAATTTCCTTTAATTTGTTCAAAGCATTGGGGTATGTGTTGTTAAAATAATCAAGATATTCATCAATCACATCCATTTCTACCGCAACCGTTGTGATGCCGTCTTTTTCTTCAAAACTGTAATTTTCGTGCCCTCCTGCCCATTTTTCAACCTGCTCGCCTGTGGTTACTTCGGTATCGCCATCCAAAAATCCATAATGACGAATGGAAACAAATTCGGCTGGCTTGTTTTCCGAAACTTCGGAAACCATTCCGCCTTTTTTGCCATTTTCGTCCGTTCCTACA
>CAYSGX010000166.1:2564-6778 GCA_964430605.1 uncultured Chitinophagaceae bacterium | reverse complement strand
TCGGTTCATGCGTTTCAGCACATCGCTGTTGCCGCTTTGCACAGGCAGGTGAATATAGTTGCAAATGTTTTCATACTGCGCAAGCATTTTCACTACCTCATCAGTCATATCTCGTGGATTGCTGGTAGAAAAACGCACCCGCAAATCGGGGTGAATTTTTGCAACCATTTCTAACAGATGATGAAAATGAACAGCATTCTCTTTTATTTCTTCGGGCTGATTTTTAAAATCTTTTTTTGCACCACCGCCATACCACAAATACGAATCTACATTTTGTCCCAACAGCGTTACTTCCCTGTAACCTCTATCAAATAATTCTTTTGCTTCTGCTACGATGCTTTCAGGATTGCGGCTTCTTTCGCGCCCGCGCGTAAACGGCACTACGCAAAACGAACACATATTGTCGCAACCGCGCGTAATGGAAATGAAAGCCGTAACACCGTTGCTGTTCAACCGCACAGGGTTGATTTCAGCATAAGTTTCTTCGCGCGAAAGCAGGACGTTAATGGCTTTTTGCCCGCCTTCGGCTTCTTCTACCAAGCCGGGCAAGGTGCGGTAAGCATCGGGACCTACAACAATATCCACTATTTTTTCTTCTTCCAGAAATTTGGTTTTCAGCCGCTCTGCCATGCAACCCAACACGCCCACTAACGAAGATGGATTTCTTTCCTTGATAATATTAAATTCTTTCAGACGATTGCGCACCCGCTGCTCGGCATTATCGCGAATGGCACAAGTATTAATCAAAATCAAATCGGCTTCCTGATAGGTAGCAGTGGGTTGAAAACCGCTTTCGCAGAGAATGGATGCTACCACTTCGCTGTCGCTGAAATTCATCTGGCAACCGTAGCTTTCTATAAAAAACTTTTTGGCATTGCCTTCATATTTTTTCAAATGTTCATCACCTAAAGAAAACGCTTCACCCTGACGGGTTTCGTCCATTTCTTTGGTAATACTTTTTAAATCAAATTCAGTATTCATAAGGACTGCAAATATACTGACAAAATGACACTACATCATTAGACCTCTTTCCTGATTCGCTTTAAAAATATTTAAACCACATAGATTCATAGAAATTATGGCAATTATGTTTGCAAGAGGCAAACACTATGTGTTTCTTTCTCTTTGCAGAAAAACAGTGTAAAAGTTTGATATAGCGAAAACAGGTTTTCTGCACATAGCCTTTCTTTACTTTAATTATTGCTTTTGCAAAACGTACCAAGCCGTCTATGTCTCTATTGTGATTTCATTTTCAGGTTTTATGGTTTTATTGAATCATGAAAGAAGTCTATTATATAAACGCTAAATGAAAGTTCAGAAAGTCTTTAGGTTCTTGAATTTTGAGTTTTGTATTTTGAACTTTGTATAATGGCATGGTTTTAGCCAATTAAATATTGTAAATTTGTAAACGAATAAAAAAACTCTTATGAAGAAATTAATATTAGGCTTTGTATTATTAGGCTTTGCTTCAACCTCAACAATCACTGCACAGGAAATCGCTTCGGTAAGAAAAGCTACTCCTGTTGTAAATATCCATTCTGAAACTGCCGAAGCAGGCAAAGAAAAAGAGGTGAAAGCAGCCTGTTGCAAAGGCAAATCGGCAAAAGATTGCGCGAAAGGAAAATCGGGTAAATCTTGTGCAGGCAAAGAAACGTCATCGGCTTCTGCCAATAATGAAGTTGCAGCTAAACCCGCATGTTGTGCCGCAAAAGCCGCAGGAAAAACAGGCGGTTGCAGTAGTATGGCAGGAAAGAAAGAAGAATCTTCATCTGCAAAATAGAAAATTTCAGTTATCAATAAAATCTGCAAGCCTCCGTAATTTTCGGGGGCTTTTTTGTTGTTTTTTCAGCGAATGAAAAAGATGCTTATTTTCACTTTGTTGAAAATCAAATTTCAGTATGAAAAAAATTAAGTTGATTGATATTGCAAGCGCAAGAAGCGGTGATAAAAATGATGTGTGTAATATCGGAGTAATGGCAAAAACAAAAGAAGATTACGCCATTCTTGAAAAATATCTCACTTCGGAAACAGTAAAAAATCACTTCGGAAATCTTATTAAAGGCGAAGTGGTGCGCTATGAATGGAGTGCGATAGAATCGCTGAATTTTGTTTGTCATGGCGCATTAGACGGAGGGGCTTCCCGTTCTTTAAGAATGGATACTTTGGGTAAAAACTTTTCAAGCCATTTATTAAGGCTCGAACTGGAAATAGCTGATTAAAATGTTAAGTTACCTTTGATATATTTTCAAAATAACCTCCCGCAGATAACGCAGAAAAAAATCAGCGTCATTTGCGAAATATGCGGGAAACTAAAAAACTAAAAAAATGAGTTGGAATCCCTTTACCGAAGAACATGAGTTGCTTCGCGAATCTGTAAGAAAATTTGTTGAAACCGAAATGATTCCCCATGCCGATGAATGGGAAAAAAACAAAGAGTGCCCTCGCCATATTTTTGAGAAAATGGGAGAAATGGGTTTCATAGGTGTCAGCTTTCCTGAAGAAGTCGGGGGCAGCGGTTTAGACCTGTGGTCTGCCTGTGCTGTTTCCGCAGAATTGGCTTATTGCAATTTGGGCGGCTTGGCAATGTCGTTATACGCGCACACTTATTTGCCGTTGCCTTTAATCAACGCTATCGGCACGCCCGAACAAAAAGAAAAATATCTGAAACCTGCTTTGCAGGGTGAAAAAATTGCCGCATTAGGGCTAACCGAGCCGAATGTAGGTTCTGACTTGGCAAACATCACCACCAAAGCCGAAGACAAAGGCGACCATTTTTTGCTGAATGGCGCAAAAATGTGGATTACCAACGGCACTATGGCAGATTTCATTGTGCTGTTGGTAAGAACAGGCGAAAGCTACAATTTAAGCCTGTTGATTTTCGATACCAATACGCCCGGATTTCAAAAAATCAGGGTTGAAAATAAATTAGGTATGCACACTTCCGATACGGGGCAATTATTTTTTGAAAACTGCAAAGTACCCAAAGAAAACTTGTTGGGCGAAGTGAATATGGGATTTTATTATGTGATGAACAATATTCAGGAAGAGCGTCTGATTGCTGCCGTAATGGGTACTTATGGCTCGGAATGGGCGTTGGAAAAAGCCAAGCAATATGCAAGAGAACGCGAAGCATTCGGAAAATCAATCAACAAGTTTCAGGTGCTTCGCCATAAAATGGCTGAAATGGCTATAAAAGTTGAAACCTGCCGTTCTATTACTTTCCGTGCCGTGCAGGAATATATTGAGCAAGGTCCTGCAGCTATCGGTATTGTAACTATGGCTAAGGCTTATGTTTCTGAAACATCACAAGAAGTTATTGATGCGGCTTTGCAAATTCATGGTGGTTGGGGCTATAACGAAGATTATGGTGTTGCCCGCGCATGGCGCGATAACCGCCTGATGAGCATTGGCGCAGGCACTACTCAAATCATGCACGAAATTATCAGCAAGTTAGTAGTTGATGAGGTATCGCACAGAAAGCAGCTTATTAAGGCGAGGAAGTAAAGCAAGTTTGTTTCACGCAAAGACGCGAAGGCGCAAAATACTTGGCGGCTTTGCGTGAAAAGTTATACAGTTTTATAAAAATTTCAAGATAGAATAATTAAAAAACCTTAATGAAATTTCCTTTAGCCACAATAAGAATACTGTTGGAAAAACAATGATAACGAAAACATTGTAATCAATAGCACCCTCTAAATCTCCATGTATTAAATGCATAAATGCCCGGGTCATTCCACAACCCAAGCATTCAAGATTAAATATTCTCATTGATAAACAAACTGTTTTTCCTGAATCAAAAAAATCGACAGGAAGTAATATCAATATTACAGGGATTACAACTAATACTATCTTCCAAGCTATCAGTAAATATTTATTGTTTTTCAGAAACACTATTATTTATTACCCATTCTTGAACCATATTCACCATTCTTTGGCTTCAGACCTCCTGTCAGAATACGTATCCAGTCTATAAGCGCCCATATACCGCAGCACCCTCCTGTCAGTAATTGAACAATCCCAATTCCTACATAACCCAAGTAGAATCTGTGTATGCCTAAAAATCCTAAGAAGAATGCCAACAAAAACGCTACTAATTGGCTTTTGCCTTCATTAGGCGGCAACATTCTTTTCATCTTTTCAATAAAACGAATTTTTACTCTTTCCGTAAGTGTAATTTTCTTACTCTTAAAATCATTTTTCAAGTCGCTTTTTAG
>CAYSGX010000166.1:0-2554 GCA_964430605.1 uncultured Chitinophagaceae bacterium | reverse complement strand
AATAGCAACTTTATCCTCTTTATTTCCATTAGTAATATTAGTTATAACCTTTTCGGCAAATTCTTTTTCGTTGCTGTATGAGGCTTCATTTTCAACAATAATTACTTGTGTTACTTTCTCATTTTTTTGTTCAAATTGAGATGCAACAGCTAACTCATTTTGATTCTTCAATTTTCTTGGTGAAGATGTAGCCACTTCCATTTCTGTCGAACTAAGCCTTGTTACATGGCTTGTACTGCATGAGTACATAAATGCTGAAAAGACTAATCCTGCTAAATACAATGCGTTTTTTTTCATGGATATTGTTTTATTTTTTTGAATTATACCTGGCTGCAAAGAAACATTTGCGTTTGTGAAAAAAATTATTTTTTCAGTTCTAAATATTGTACATTTGGTTCTAAATAAGAACCAATATGGATAAAAAAATAGGCGTAAAAATTCGCCAGATAAGAGAACTGAAAGGCTTGTCGCAAGAGTATATTGCTTCTAAAATTGGCGTTTCGCAACGCGCTTACAGCAAAATGGAACGCGATGAAATAAAGTTAGACTGGGATAAAATAACCAGCATTGCCCAAATTTTTGAAATAGACCCTTTAGAACTTGTTTCTTTTGACGATAATCTTATTTTCAATAATTGTAATCAATCGGGTAAAGCCAATCATATTGTAAATCAAATACCTGAAAAACTGATTGAACAATACGACAGCAGAATTAAATTTTTAGAAGAAGAAATAAAGTTTTTAAGAGAGCAACTGAAAAAATAAAGCATACAAAAATGAAGGAACTTCTTCCTGATTTTGTAAAAATGCTTTTAATTTTGAATTGTGCTGAACTAATCCCGACAGGTTTCAAAATGCAGTATATTCAACTTATATTTTTACATGAATAAAGAAGTTATAAATTTTGGTTCTGGCTAAAAATACAACAGCCTATATATAATCTAATACTTCAAAACCTTCTTCACCGTTTTGCAACCGTTTTTCTCTATCACAATAAAGTAAAGGCCTGTTTGCAAGCCTTCAAAGTTTACAATTTCACTGGTGTTGCGCATGGTTTGTTGCAACCATTTTTTACCCGATGAATCGTAGAGCGTAACTCTTGAATCGTTAATGCCATTGGTGGTTACACGCAATATATTGGCTACAGGGTTGGGCATTAATTCAATACCTAAATCGCACACATCGCCCAACACGGTAATTTTCGTTTCGGGTGTTAATGATGCCCACTTGCCACCGTTATGAAATACTTTCGCCTGCAACAGATGTTCGCCCTGTGTTGTAAAAGCATAGTTTACCGGCTCGTTGATATTGGTGGAGTGCGCAATTTCGCTGCCATCTACAAAATATTTCACGGCAGTAATATCTTGCAAATTTGTAGTTACTTTTATGTTCACGGTTAAATTGGCAGCAATGGTAGCAAAGTTCTCAGGCGCAACAATTTTTAAATCGATAAAAGGTGCAGCACCTTTTTCGTCATCATCCAGTTGCAATAAATAAGCCGCTAAATCATCTTTTTCAGTTGCAGATAAAGTGTGAGCGCCTGCATGAAACAAATTACCATTACCTGCATCAAAAACCTGTTGCAAAGTTTTTGCACTACCATCGTGCAGGTAAGGCGCACTCATCCACAAGCCTTTAAGCGTGGGCACATCAAACCCTAAAATCGGCTTTTCCATTCTGGTGCCGCTGTGGTTTTCAATAGTACCTATATCATGAAATAATCTTCTTTCGCTATCGGTAAATTCTTTTCCGGCATGGCATAAACCACATTGTTTTTCAGCAAAAATCTGCTTGCCTCTTTCGCCCGCTGCGGTTAGGCTGCCATCTTGATTTTTATATGGACTATCGCCAAATTTATCGAGCGAATGGATGTAAGCCGCCAGCGCATCTAAATCTACCGACAAGCCCGCTTTGGTATCTCCCAGAGATTTATTTCTGCTTCCGAAGTTAAAATCGGCATCGTGCATAAAACCCTTACCTCCGGCAAGGTCTCTTATCTGCCCTTCAAAATCCTGAATCTCATCGAAATTACCTGTCCAGTGCACAGCGCCATGTTTTGTGCCGCCTCTTCCTGCCAGCGGAATCGTATTTCTAAGCCCCTCGCCCAGTTGCGTTAAATCCCAGATACGCCCGTCATCATCGCCATCTAAATGGCAGGTGGCACAGCTCATGTAACTGTCTTTATTCATACGGGTATCTTCCGCATTATAGAAAATTTTCTTTCCTTTTAACACGTTGGCATCCATGGTTTCTTGCTGAACGGTGGTGATTTCGCCCAGCTTAATAATGTCGGTAGTAGTTTGGTTTACCAAGCCATCTACATCATACATGCTTATGGTGCGCGAGAGTAAATTATGTACAAACAAAGTATCGCCCGTAACGCTCAAAGTCATGCCTTGTGGTGCATCACCCACATTTTCTATAGTAGTTAAAAATGCCCCGCGATAAGCATCAAAAACATCTACCCTGTTATTGCCCTGCACCGAAGTGAAAATTAAATTGCCATAAACAGAAAATATGCTGAACACAGGCAGGTCGCCATTATTTACATCTAT
>CAYSGX010000165.1:653-6808 GCA_964430605.1 uncultured Chitinophagaceae bacterium | reverse complement strand
TAACGGAGGCAGCAACTATGACGATATGGGTACGCAACAATTGGTTTCCGTACCTTATGCCTTGTATGCCGAAACGGCAGGTAATACTTACCATGCAGGGCAAGGCATCGCCATAAGTAACGACACTATAAACGCCAAAGCCGCTGATGCTTTATGGAATGCCAACCAACTGCAAGGTAACAATATCAGTAGCCAAACACCACAACAGGGGCAAGTGCTGATGTGGAACGGCAGTAGTTGGGAAGCCGCTACATTACCTGTCAACAACAGCAACAATTCCAATTCATTAATTTACACAACAAGAGGATTTTAATTATGAAAAACATCACATTAATATTAGTGCTGACAACAGCAACTATCATTTCAGCTTTCGGGCAAAGCGAATTGAAATATTTTAAGACGCATACTTATCAAATTGAAGTACAAAACATCTCTAATGCTAACGTAATAGATTCTTTACCGATAACTGTTGGTGCAGACAAAACACTAAAAATAGAATCGGTGATTTTTGGAGGAATAAACTCTTCTGGAGAACTGTTAGAGAATGCTACATATATGACCTTATACCTTGATAATTCAATATTATCAAGAGGAACGTTATCGGGACAAACGACAAAACAATCAGTGACGAATGGTTTACCTTTTTGGCTTGAGCCAGGAAACTATACTCTCAAATTAATGTCATGGGCTGATAGTGGATTCTCTGGATATCGTGTTCAATGTAAAATTTCGGCAATAGAATTTAGTATTGTACCCTAAAACAAAAACGAAAACTAAAAAAGGGTTGGCAACTAAAGCCAGTCCTTTTTTACTTTTTGCACCTTACGGCTGTGAAATATAATACTAATTGTTTCCGAAAATTTTCTTTCGGGATTATAATAGTTTATACCGTAAAGCATTAGACTAATATTAAAATATAAACGGTATAAAGCGTTTGGAATAACGCTTTATTACTGTTGTAAAGAACATTTTATTAAAAAAACAAACAACTACATTTGTTGCATGGACAAAAAGAATCATTTAAGTGCAATTGACAAACATTTGCTGGAAAACATCAAGTCTATTGTTCTCACAGCGAGGAAAAATGTATTTCAAAAAGTCAATCACGAACTTATAATTACGTATTGGCAGATTGGCAGAGAAATTATCGAAACCGAGCAGAAGAATAATATTGACAATCAGACTTCAAGACAAATTATTCTAAACTTGTCCAAATTGCTGACTGATGAAATCGGGAAAGGATTTTCGCGTTCCAACTTGTTCAATATGAGGAAGTTTTACCTCGAATATCCCGATGTCCAGTCGCTGACTGGACACTTGACTTGGACACATATTTGCGAACTTCTGATTATCGAAGACAAGGACAAGCGCAGCTTTTATGAAAAAGAAACCATTAATTCCGCTTGGTCTATCCGTGAATTAAAAAGGCAAATAGACAGTTCGCTCTACGAAAGACTGCTGCTTTCACAAGGGAAAGCCAACAAAGAAAAAGTGCTGGAACTGGCACAAAAAGGACAGGATATAGCCAAAACGGAAGACATCCTGAAAAACCCCTATGTTTTTGAATTTCTCGGTATTCCCGAAAACAAGCCCCTGCTGGAAAAAGATTTGGAAGCAAAGCTCATTCGCCATATCGAAGATTTTTTATTAGAACTCGGCAGAGGTTTTATGTTCGTAGGTTCACAACAGCGAATAACCGTAAACAACCACCACTATTATGTGGATATGGTTTTCTACAATAAAATTTTGAGATGCTATATCCTGATAGAACTCAAAACAACAAAACTAAACATCGCTGACGGAGGACAACTGAACACTTATTTGAACTACTACAAAACTGAAGTGAATGACGAAAATGATAATCCGCCAATCGGAATTATATTATGTGCAGAAAAAGATGAAATTACGGCTGAATATATTTTAGGCGGATTTGAAAATAATGTATTTGCATCTAAATACACAACCATTTTACCCGACAAACAAAAGCTGATAGAAGAAGTAGAAAACGTAATAAACAAATAATCCCAACGGCTAATAGAATTGATAAAGAAATTTCGGCACGCAATATTGCTGCGGGAATGTATTTATTACAGCTTACCGTAGATGGAAAAATGGGATACAAGAAAGCTGATTATTGAGTAATTCAAAAAACTAAAACCGTGAAAAAAAGGGTGGCAACTAAAGCCAGCTCTTATGCGTTTTAATTGCTGAGAGGTTTTTATTACCTTCTTGTTGTTTCATTTATTTTATCTTTGATTTAAATCTCATTTGCATGAATGACTTTTTTCAATACATCTCCATCAATGCCGAAATACGCTTTGGCAAGCCATGTATAAAAAACACGCGCATTGCAGTAGTTGATATATTACAGTGGCTTGCTTCGGGTATGAGTGTTCAGGAAATACTGGAAGATTTCCCTTCGCTTAAAGAAGAACATATTCGTGCCGCATTGTCATTTGCCGCGCACCGTGAAATGCACACCAAACTGATAGCAGCATAGCCGGTTAAGAAATAAAACACCGGTACAATTGTTTTCAAGCCGTTGGCTAAAGCCTAACGGCAATAATTGGCTGAAGACTATTCCTCCCGATATTCATCCTATCGTGTGGGCACAAATACTACATTGTCTAAAAAATTTAACCACAATAGAAACATAGATTGGATATAATGTACGATTTACTGCTATTGTGTTTCCCGCCTCTTGGCGGGACTATGATTGCCTGATGCCTGTTTTAAGCGAAACATAGTCCCGACAAGCGGGATACAATAGCAGGCTCAGAATAAAGTCAAAGTATCATGAAACGAAGACATAACAACTATGTTTCTATTGTGGTTATAATAAAAATGCGTCCACACGATAGGATAGCTATCGGGACTTTAGCTGAATTTTATTCAGTGTATCAAAAATAGAAACCTTACGTTTTCAATTTACATTTATGGGTTCTCTATTGAAAATTGCCTTTCTACCATAAAACTTATCGACACTTTATTTCTATAGCATAGCCTCTTCCCTATCTTTGCCAAAATTTTCAACATGAGTGCATATAATATAGTATTGATTGGCGCAGGAAATGTGTCCACCCATTTAGGTATTCATTTACAAAATGCCGGGCATAATATTTTACAGGTTTTCAGCAAGCATATAGATAATGCTGAAGATTTGGCTTCGCTGTTAAATACCGGTTATACCGATAAACTTGCCGAAATAAATAAAGATGCCGACTTGTATATTCTGGCAGTGAGAGATTATGCCATTGATGATGTTATTTTGGAATTGCGCCTGCCTGATAAAATTGTAGTCCATACTTCAGGTGCTGTGCCGTTGCTGGGTATGGAGCATATTTCTAAAAAATGTGGCGTGTTTTATCCTTTTCAAACTTTTACAAAAGATACTGCGGTAGATTTTTCTACTATTCCTATTTTTATTGAGAGTAGTGATAAAGCCACCGAAAAAGTATTGCTTGAAGTGGCGCAAAGCCTTTCTAAACTTTCGCAGATAGTAAAAAGCGACCAACGCAAAGCCCTGCATCTGGCTGCGGTGTATGTAAATAATTTTACCAATCACCTGTTTCATATCGCGCAAACTATTCTGCAAAAAGAAAAGCTGCCTTTTGAATTGTTATACCCTCTTATTAAAGAAACAGTTACTAAATCCGGAAAAAACAAGCCCTACGATATTCAAACAGGCCCTGCCCGAAGAGACGACTGGAAAACCATTGATGAGCATCTTCATTTCCTGGATGATTCGCCTGAGTTTCGCGAAGTGTATTTGGTTTTAACCGAAAGCATTATGGCTGCCTATCGTAAATAATAGTAGTTTTGCCGTTATGCTGAAATCTTTGTTTTTAATGGTGCGTCCGCTCAATCTGGCAATGATTGCGCTTACTCAATTGCTCATTCGTTTTTGTGTGGTGCTGCCCGTTTACGAATACTTCAAAATCGAATCTTCACTAAGCAATATTGAATACATCATGGTGGTTTTAGCTACCATGCTTATTGCCGCTTCAGGATATATTATTAACGACTATTTCGACCAAAGCATCGATAGTATTAACCGCCCTTTCAGGCTGAATGTAAATGAATATTGGAGCAGGCAAAATATTGTAAACCTGCATTTGGTATTTAATATTGTTGCTGTCATATTGGCATTTGCGGCTTCATGGCTGGCGGGTAATTATAAGCTGTCGTTCATTTATATAGTGGCTGCGGGATTGTTGTGGTTTTATTCAAGCACTTACAAAAAGATGTTTTTAGCGGGCAACTTAGTAGTGTCTTTTCTCACTGCCATTGCGGTGTTGCTGCCCGCTTTATTTGAATTGCCAGTGTTGATTACTGAAAATGAAATGGGGCGTTATGATGCCGTGAAATTAGAATCGGCACGTATTATTTTATATACCGTAACAGGCTATGTAATATTCGCTTTCCTCACCACCTTTATCAGAGAAATCGTAAAAGATGCCGAAGATATTAAAGGCGATATGAGTGCAGGAGCGAATACCATTCCTGTGATGCTGGGCTTTGGCAACACTAAAATTGTAGTAAGCATTTTATGGTTAGGTTTAATGGTTTTGGTAAGCGTGGTTTCTTTTTCATTTTATAAAGAAGGGCAACTAAACCGGTTGGTTTATTTAACTGCCGCGGTGCAACTGCCTTCATTAATTGGTATATTCTTTTTGCTGAAAGCGCAAGAGCCTGAACACTTTGGCTTGGTGAGTAAAATTTTGAAAGGCATTATGTTTTTAGGTATTCTTTCAATGGCAGTATTTTACATACTGAATTTAGTTTAAGCCATGAGCCATCAATTTATATTAGCCTCGCAATCGCCCCGAAGAAAACAAATTTTAGAATGGGCTGCCATCCCTTTCCGTGTAATTACTAAAGATGTTGCCGAAGATTATAGCGATGATATGCCTGTAAGAGAAGTACCTGCCTATTTGGCTTCTATAAAAGGCAAAGCCGTTGCCGCTGAAACCGATTTGAACAGCCATGTAGTCATTTCAGCAGATACTATTGTGTTGTTTAATAATAAAATTTATGGCAAGCCTAAAGGCCGTGAAGATGCCATAAGGATACTGCACGAACTATCGGGCAATACCCATGAAGTAATTACCGGAGTAAGCATTATCTGGAACAACCAACAAGTAGTGTTTGATGAAACTACCCAGGTGCATTTCTCTCCATTAACTACTGCCGAAATAGAATTTTATATAGATACTTACAAGCCTTATGATAAAGCCGGGGCTTATGCCATTCAAGAGTGGATTGGCGTTACCACTATTCAGAAAGTAGAAGGTTGTTTCTTTAATGTAATGGGCCTGCCTATGAACAAGCTTTATCATGAACTGAAAAGACTGAAACTGTTATAGTACCCGCTCACCGATGCAGATACTATTCATAAAACCTTAGCATGACTTCATTAAAGATGGAGTGATGAATTGAACTAAAAGCTATACCGTTTATATTTCAATATTAGCCTATATGCCTTACGGTATAACCTATTGTAATCCCGATAGGTTTATCGGGAACAATTAGTATTACAACCACTTCTTCCGAATCATAAACACCAGCATACCAAAACCCAAAGTACCCATTATGGAAAGCACTATGTAATAGCCATATTTCCATTGCAATTCAGGCATATTTTCAAAATTCATTCCATACACCCCTGCAATAAATGATAGCGGAATAAATATGCTTGAAACAATGGTGAGCACTTTAATAATATTGTTCAGCCTGTTATTCAGGTTACTATTATACAAATCAATTAAGCCTGAAATATTGTCTTTAAAACCATCAATAGTATCGGTTACATAATTAATATGGTCAGAAACATCTCGATAATATTTAAGAGTGGTTTCGTCTATCAAATCGGGTTCGTCTCTCAGCAGTTGCCGCATCGAATCTTTCAGCGGTAAAATATTTTTTCGCAACAGCATCAGTCGCTTTCTTATTTTCAGAATACGCCTTTCAGTTTGCTCAATGGTTTTATTCAGCAATTCATCTTCAAGCTTTTGAATACGGCTGTGTAAATCGTCAAGAATAGCATAATAACTATCTACAATTACATCAATCAATATCAGCATTAAATAATCGGCTTTTTTTCTTCTTACTCTTCCTTTGCTGTTTATAATCCTGTCGCGAATAATATCAAATAC
>CAYSGX010000165.1:0-643 GCA_964430605.1 uncultured Chitinophagaceae bacterium | reverse complement strand
CCTGAAAAGAAACTAAATAGTTATTGCCCAGCACCAGGCTCACATGCTCAGTCTGAATGCTGCCCGTACCTTTATTCAGGCTCAACATTTTTAAAGAGAATAGCAAATAAGACTCATAGTCTTCTACCTTAGGCAAAAAATCTACCGCCAAAATATCTTCCAGTAACAACGCATGAAAATCGAAATGCTTGCCAATAGCCTCAATCAATGGAATATTGTTGAGATTGCTCACATCAACCCAGTTTACACAACCGGCTTTTAATTTTTGCTGAACCGTTTCCCATTTATCGGCTGTATGGAATTCATGTATCGTTTCATTGTATTGATGCAATTCTACTTTGCATTCTGCCGATTCATTATTTCCGGTATAAACCAATGTACCGGGCGACAGCCCTTTTGTTTCTGAAATTTTCGACCTTTGATTACTCATAAAACAACTGTAATTTTCACTTCGCTAAAACTTTTGTTAAAAATAGTTGTTTCACTGCTATAAACTACTCAATGAAAAAAACGGTCAACATATTTTGGTTTAGACGCGATTTAAGGCTGAACGATAACGCGGCTTTATATCATGCGCTTAAAAGTAATAATGCAATATTGCCCATTTTTATTTTCGACCATAGCATTCTGAAAAGATTAGATG
>CAYSGX010000164.1:6118-6878 GCA_964430605.1 uncultured Chitinophagaceae bacterium | reverse complement strand
ATTGAATCGAGTAATGTAATTAATGAAGAAATACTGATGCGGCAATTTACTTCAGTATTAACTAAATATGAAATGCCTAAAAAGATTTTTACGTTAGCGGAATTTGTTTACACACCCAACGGAAAGCTAAACAGAGCCACTACGATTAAACAGTTGGGGAAGGTGATTTAATCCTCATAAAACAACTCATTTCTTGCTGCCCATCTCGTGGCAACCGTTCCAAATATTACAACGCTTACGGAACTTAATGGCATTACAATAGCGGCAAATAAAGGCGATAATAAGCCCTGAACGGCAATGGTTACACCTACTACATTGTAGAGCAGCGAAATCAGAAAAGAAATTTTCACTAAGCGAACTGCGGTTTTACAATATCTTAAAATCTGGGTCAGTTCCTGAAATTTTGTGCCATCTAATATCGCATCGCAGGCAGGCGAAAAATTATTGATGTTATCGCTGATGGCAACTCCCACATTACTTTGCTTTAATGCGCCTGCATCATTTAAGCCATCGCCAATCATCATTACTTTTTTGTTATTGTTTTGCAATTGATGAATGTATTGCAATTTATCGTGCGGGCTTTGATTAAAGAGGAGCGGAGTATGCGTTGAAAATTTTTCTTCCAGATTTTTTCTGTCGGTATCTTTATCGCCAGAGATAAGGCTCAAATTATATTCGGCTTTTAGTTCGTTAATTACCGCTTCTAAATTTTTTCTGTATTTAGGCTTGAAAATGAAAGCGCCTTTTAATTTATTATTAA
>CAYSGX010000164.1:0-6108 GCA_964430605.1 uncultured Chitinophagaceae bacterium | reverse complement strand
TGAACTGTCATTTTGAACAACGGTATTATGGCCAATGAAATTTGCTGAACCAACTTTAATATTATTGCCGTCTATTTCAGCTTGAATGCCTTTGCCTGTTTCTTCTCTAAAATTTGAAATAATAATTTTCTCATTGCTTTCAGCTTCCTTAGGAATATTTAAGAAAATTAGTTTGCTAACAGGATGCGATGATTGCTCAACTAATTTTTTTATCAGTGAAGCCTCATGCTTATTTAGCAATTCACCTTCATATTGCACTTCACTTTCTTCGTTCAGCGTTAATGTTCCGGTTTTGTCAAATACAATAGTATCAATGCTTGCAGCGGTTTCAATTACTAAAGTGTTTTTTATGTAAAATTTCATTTTGCCCAATATGCGCATGGCGTTGCCCAGTGTAAAAGGGCTTGATAATGCGAGGGCGCAAGGGCAGGCAATTATAAGCACTGCGGTAAACACATTTATGGCTTTGCCCCAGTTTTCGGCAAAACCACAATAGCCTGCTGAAGCAAAGCCAATAAATAAAATTAATGGCGTAAACCACTGGCTTACTTTATCTGCTAATGAAGTGAGTTTTCCGGTTTCTTCTTTCTGAAAAGAATCATGATTCCATAAGCGTGTCAGGTACGATTGCGAAACTTTTTTAGTAACCCTGATTTCTATAGCTGCACCTTGTTGCTTGCCGCCTGCATAAATTACTTCGCCTACAGCGCATGTTACCGCATTCGATTCTCCTGTAACAAAGCTATAATCAATAGCTGCGTTATCGCTAAGCAATATGCCATCTGCCGGAATAATTTCGCCATGCCTTATTTTAATAATGTCATTTGGTTTTATTTGCGTTACCGGAATGCTTTTTTCTTCTTCGTTAATAATTTGGGTAACCGCTACAGGAAAATAACTTTTGTAATCGCGCTCAAAAGAAAGTTGCTCATAAGTTTTGCTTTGAAACCATTTTCCGGTGAGCATAAAAAATATCAATCCGGTTAATGAGTCAACATATCCTGCGCCCGTTCCTGAAAGAATTTCATAGGCGCTTCTGCCAAATAAAGCCACTATACCCAGCGCAATAGGAATATCTAAATGCAATTGTTTTTTCTTAATGCTGTTCCAGCCCGATTCCATATAACCCCAGGCACTATAGAAAAATACGGGTAATGACAATAGCAAATTCCAGTAGCCAAAGTATTTATGAAAATCGCTTTCAGCGGTATTGTCTAATCCCAGATATTCGGGGAAGCTGAATAGCATTACATTGCCAAATGCGAAGCCTGCTACGCCTATTTTATATAATAACGAACGGTCTTTCTTAGAGGTAGTATTGGCAACGTCATTCAAATTAATATCGGGTTCATAGCCAATTGAAGCCATTGTCTCCACAACATTACGCAGCGATATTTTATCGGGCTGGTAGCTGATGTAGGCTTCTTTTCTTATAAAATTTACTTGTGAAACCGTAATGCCATCGGCAAGTTTGTAAAGGTTTTCCAACAGCCATATACAGGAAGCGCAGTGAATTTGCGGCACACGAAAAGTTACTTTTTCTAACGCGGCATTTTTAAAATCGAGCAGCTTATTTTTTATTTCAGCATCATCTAAATAAGCAAATTGATTTTTATGTTTTCCCTTCTTAATTGTTAAGCCCGGATGTTGCTCTAAATTATAATAAGTACACAGCTCGTTTTCATTCAGAATTTCATAAACCGTTTTACACCCTTCACAACAAAAATCTTTTTCATCAAACGTGATGAGCTTGCTTTCAGATGTGTCGCCACAATGATAGCATAGTGTTTTTTCGGTTGTAACAACTTCCGGCATCAGCGTATTTTACGATGCAAATTTGTTATGCTTTTTGCTGAAAAGAAATGACTTTTGTCAATAACCGTGTGCTGAAGTATGAGTGTGTAAGATTTGTTTAGCAAAATCAACAATTTTATGTGAAGTCGGCCGTATTTATTGATGCTATCTTTGAAGCAATAAACAATGAAAATATTCGCTGCACATATCAATAAATCTACGTTTTGCATTGCTCTGGTTTTGTTTTTTTCAGTATCAGTTTATGCTCAAAATCAATCACGACCCAATCAATATGGGCAATGGCTTGTTTATACAGGCGATAATAAAATAAGTAAAAGAATAGGTATTCATTCTGAAATACAGTTAAGAAATTATTTAGTAGAAAATACAGTCGCGCAATCATTAGTGCGCACGGGCATTAACTGGTATATAGATCCGTTGGTAATGATTACCGCGGGTTACGGTTTTTTTTACACTTCGCCTACCAGGAATTATGTAAACGGCAGTAATGTAAGAGAGCACAGAATTTGGCAGCAAGTAATTACCCGTCATAAAACACGCGCCATTTTTATGGAGCACCGTTACAGGCTCGAACAACGTTTTATTCATAATATCACCAAAAATACCGATACTTACGATACCCGTATTCGTTATCGTTTTCAAGCCATAGTGCCGTTGTATTTGCTTACGCCACATCTCAGGCATTTTTTTGCTTCAGCTAATAATGAAGTATTTATAAACCTTGGCAGAAAAGTTTCAGGACAGATTTTTGATCGAAACAGATTGTACGCAGGCTTTGGCTATCAGGTAAGCCCTAAAATGAATTTTCAGTTGGGATATATGAATCACTTAATTAGTATTCCGGGAGTAGATAAAGCTGATATTGGACATCATCTGCAATTCAGTATCTCATATAATATGGATGATTTAATGAAAACCATTTTCAGCAGAAAGGCAGATAAACAGCATGAACAACAACAGTAAGTTTTACGGGTTTAAAATAACGCTTTCAGGAATACTGTGTTTATTCTTATATCTTGATTTGTATGCGCAGAATACCAAACAGTTTTCTGATGCTTATGGCTTGCAGGGCGAAGTGAAATTTAGTGGCGAATGGGTAGATACAATGCTGCCTAAGCAGGGTAACTACCAGTTGAAATGGCGTAATGTTTCTGCAAATGAATTAACTGCTTTTCTTGCAAAAGGCAGGCTGAAAAAATTTAAACCCGAAGGCAATTTCCAATGGGAGGAAGCTACATGGAATTATGCTATTCAGCCCGGCACAACTTTGTTTCCCGCTTTTATTGCTACGGGTAACCGTTATGCCTGGAATGCGAATTTTTCAGAAGGAAACGCTACCGGGTTGTGGAAGTTTAGCCTGGATAGCATCAATGCCGCGATGCAGATTTTGCAACGAAAAATTCAGATTCAAGCACAATATAATAATGGAAATATTGCGGGCAGCATTGCTATAAATGATTACAGAAAAGAACAGCCTTTTACATTAAATGGCATGTGCGATGCAAGCGGGTTTGCAACCGGGAAATGGATATTTCAGTTTACGGATTCTATTACCAAAGAACCTGTTAGAGAAGAAAGATTTTATGAGCAAGGCTTGCTTACAGAAGTGAAAACTATAACAAAAGATACGGTTGTTGCTGTCAGCTTTGATATGTTGAAAGGGCAACTGCAAGCTATAAAAAACAATACTTCCGGTTTAAATTTCAGAATAGGTGATGAAGTGTTTTATGATGATGGGGCTTCATCAACCGGAATAAAAATGCTCAACAATTATGTTAGCGATTTTCTTTTGGCCGGGTTTCAACTTCAGGTGTTTCCCTATGGCTTTAAGCGAAATGGAGTGCAATTCAGAAAAATTGAATACCCCATTTCAGCAGAGGAGAAAAGATTTATTTCACAAACCGATAGCTTAATTCATTTTTATTCCGAAGAAGCTGATAAAAGGCTTCATTACAGAAATATTTTAATCAACAGAGGATGGAGCAAGGAACTGGATGTTGCTATTGCCTATGCTCAATTAGCCCGGCTAAAATATGACGAACTGGATTCGTTGCTAAAGCGTGTGGAGTTGCCTTTATTTACTTATAAAAACCACCATGAGCAAGGTGTAATGCACTGGATTGATTTGTTGAATAATAATTCAATTGCATTTACTGCTTATCACGATTCACTTACTGTACCGTTGCCTGTAATTCAGCCTGATGAAAAGAATTTTGAATTGTTTAAAACGCTGTATGAATTTTCTTTAGCTGTTGCTTTGCCGCTTCAAAACCATTTGAAAATTATAGATAAATCATACACCGCTTTGCAAAAAGAAGATGAGTTGCAATTGCTTGAAGATGTTATGACTGCCGAGCTAAATGCTTTAGATAGTATTTATAAGCCGCTAACCGGAATGGGTGCTGCTATTAGGCAGCGTTGGATAGAAGAATACTTTAAAAACGAATTGCAGCTATATACGCAAACCACTAATTATGAAGCCGCAAAATTATTGGCTAATCGTTTAGTAGAGAAGATGAATGAATTAATTAATCGCGCTGAAGAATGGGTGCAAATAGACAGTATGCCTTCACTGTTGAAAGAACAATACACGCACTTTGCTTATAACCCCTATAATGGAAAACACGATATAGAAATAAGAATTAAAAAGCGGTTCTACAATAAGGTAATTACGGTTGTGTATCCCTGGCTGAAAGATAAATTTATTTCAATTAACGATTGGGAAACGTTACTTGCACATTGGAATACAAGTATTGATTTCAGGCAAGATTTAATAGATTTTGCTGATATCGATAACAAAAGTTCAAAACGAACAGACAGCCGTTTCAGAAAAGAAAAAAACAATGAAAAGGCTATTAGAATACTGAACAATTATTTGCGGAATAAATGAGGTTGTCTTAAAGGTCTGTCATGGAACATGGTGAAACACATCTATCTTGGAGTGCAATTTGTCATACACCTGTTGATTTTTATCACCTTTTCATTTTTTCATATTGTTGTAGCTTTGCTGTTGCAATTAACTAATACAATTTATTATGGCAACACAACTTTTAACTTCACCCGGCAATAAAGAAACCAACGATTTTCTACCATTAAACGGTACTGATTATGTTGAGTTTTATGTAGGCAACGCCAAGCAGGCGGCTTATTATTATCAATCGGCTTTCGGCTATGAGCTGGTAGCCTATGCAGGCCCCGAAACCGGAGTGCGCGACAGAGCCTCTTATGTTTTACAGCAAGACAAAATACGTTTGGTACTCACCACTTCTCTTTTACCCGATTCTGATATTTCTGAACATGTAAAAAAACATGGCGATGGTGTAAAAGTATTGGCGCTTTGGGTAGATGATGCTAAATATTCTTTTGAAGAAACCGTAAAACGTGGCGCGAAACCTTATGCAGAACCTGCTACTATTAAAGATGAATTTGGCGAAGTAGTATTGGCTTCTATTCATACTTATGGAGAAACCATTCACACTTTTGTAGAAAGAAAAAATTACAACGGTGCATTCATGCCGGGCTACAAAAAAGCATCGCCTGCTTTTAAAACTACTCCTGTGGGTTTAAAATATATCGACCATTGCGTGGGCAATGTTGGCTGGGGAGAAATGAATACCTGGGTGGAATTTTATGAAAAAGTAATGGGCTTTAAGCTGTTGCTTACTTTCGATGATAATGATATTTCTACCGAATATTCAGCCCTGATGAGTAAGGTGGTAAGCAACGGCACAGGTTATGTAAAGTTTCCTATCAACGAACCTGCCGAAGGAAAGAAAAAATCTCAAATAGAAGAGTATCTTGATTTTTATCATGGCGCGGGGGTTCAGCATATTGCCGTTGAAACAGATAATATTATTGAAACAGTAAGCGAGTTAAGAAGAAGAGGCGTAGAATTTCTTTATGTGCCCGAAACCTACTACGATGATGTTTTAGACAGGGTAGGGTATGTTGATGAAGATATAGAAGCATTGAAAAAATTGAATATTTTAATTGATAGGGATGATGAAGGCTATCTGCTGCAAATCTTTACTAAACCTGTAGAAGACCGCCCTACTTTATTCTATGAAATTATTCAGCGTAAAGGAGCAAAGTCTTTTGGTAAAGGCAATTTTAAAGCCTTATTTGAATCTATTGAAAGAGAACAGGAATTGAGAGGTAACTTATAATACGTTTTTTAACAATCAGTATATTTCAAAACTGCTTCCTGATGAATTTCAAGAAGCAGTTTTTGTTTTATAAAACATAGCCATTTTGACATTGAATTATAGTTATTGTAACTTGTTTTGTCAGATA
>CAYSGX010000163.1:5134-6906 GCA_964430605.1 uncultured Chitinophagaceae bacterium | reverse complement strand
ACGGAAAATAAGTGTTTCATTTTGTTCATCGTTATTTTGGGTTAGAAAATTAATGATTGTGATTGTGTCCGTCATGGCTGTGGTCATGTCCGTCATGAGAACCGCTTGCACCTTTCACTTTTCCTTTAATGTAAATCAACTTAGGCTGGTCGCTTTCGTTAGAAGTAATAGTAATAGACTTTGTGAAATCGCCCGGACGGCCTTGTGTGTTATACTCAACTTTAATTTTGCTGGTTTGTCCCGGAGCAATTGGCTCTTTAGGCCATTCAGGTGTGGTGCATCCGCAAGACGCTTTTACATCGGTTAAAATTAAAGGTTTGTTGCCTGTATTGGTAAATACGAAATCTACAGCGGCTTTAGGGCCTTCTTCCAACTCACCGAAATTGTGCTCGGTAAATTTAAATTCTAATCCGGCACCATCTTTTTTAATCGCAGTAGCTGCGACAGGAGTTTGTTTTGTTGCTACAGGAGCAGCAGCAGTTTTAGATCTTTCCTGAGCAAACGATGTAGCTGAAACTACTAAAGCGAACGATAATAATGTTAATGTTTTTTTCATAGCAGATTTTTTTTTAAAGTTAGAAATATTTTTTAAAGTTGAATTACCTGTTTGGTTTTTCAAAATTAATGCCAATTTGTGAATTTAAAGTTAGTATTGCAAAAATAAGTTCATTTAAAATTATCGTGCTACTTATCTTTGTTAAGGTTAGTTAAAGAGATACATTATGAAAGAGCAAACATTTTCAGCGATTACAGGTCAGGTTTCTTATAACGAATTTAAAAAAGAAGTGCTGAACGATTACCGTTTGGTGGTGGTGAGCAGAGAAACCAGTTTACTGGGCAGAAAGGAAGTTTTGACAGGCAAAGCCAAATTTGGCATATTTGGCGATGGTAAGGAGTTGGCACAAATTGCCATGGCGAAAGTTTTTCAGCGGGGCGACTGGCGCAGCGGCTACTACCGCGACCAGACTTTTATGTTTGCCATTGGCGAGGCTACCGTTGAACAATTCTTCTCACAATTATATGCTGACCCCAATATAGAAAACGACCCCTTTTCAGGCGGAAGGCAAATGAACGCGCATTTTGCCACACGCAGCCTTGATGAAAACGGCAACTGGAAAAATCTTACCCAAATAAAAAATTCATCGGCAGATGCTTCGCCTACGGCATCACAGATGTTGCGTGCGGTGGGTTTGGCCTTGGCTTCTAAATTATATCGTGCCAATAAAGATATTCCGGGTGCCGATAAATTTTCAGAAAATGGTAATGAAGTGTGTTTTGCCACTATTGGCGATGCTTCTACTTCCGAAGGGTTGTTTTGGGAAGCGGTAAATGCGGCTTGCGTTATGAAAATTCCATTGGCGTTTAACGTGTGGGACGATGGCTACGGCATTTCTGTTCCGAAGAAATACCAAACCACTAAAGGCGATATTTCTGAAGCATTAAAAGGCTTTAAGCTGAACAAGAAAGAGGAAGGCATGGATATGTGGGAGGTGAATGGCTGGGATTATGCCAAGTTGTGTGAAGTATATGAAAAAGCCATTCAGCGGGTAAGAGAAAACCATATTCCGGCATTGATTCACGTTAAAGAAATTACCCAACCGCAAGGGCACTCTACTTCGGGTTCGCACGAACGTTACAAATCGAAACAACGTTTGGAATGGGAACGTGAATATGATTGCAATGTAAAATTCAGGGAATGGATTTTAGAAACTGCCATTGCTTCAGAAGATGAATTATTACAAATTGAAAAAGAAGCGAAGGCTCATGTGCTG
>CAYSGX010000163.1:3578-5124 GCA_964430605.1 uncultured Chitinophagaceae bacterium | reverse complement strand
CGTGGAAAAAGTTTTTGGCCCCTATTAAAAATCAGATTAAACGCACATCAGATATTTTAGATAATATAGCCGCAAGCTCTAAAAGCAATGCAGCCATTCAGCAAATAAAAAATGATTTAAACGGAAAATTAGACCCGTTGCGCAGAGATGTATTGAGCAGCATTAAAAAAGTATTACGCCTTACCCGCCTCGAAAACATAGAAGCCAAATATGATTTACTGAATTATAAACGCAGTTTAGAAGCCGAAGCCAAAGAAAAGTTCAACGATTTTTTACACAGCGAAAGTGAATACAATGCTTTAAATGTTGCCGAAGTAAAGCCGGTGTATGATGAAGATGCGCCTGCGCTGAATGGCTTTGAAATTCTGAATAAATATTTCGATTACATTTTTACCAATAACAAATATGTATTCGCTTTTGGCGAAGATGTAGGTAAAATTGGCGATGTAAACCAGGGCTTTGCAGGCTTGCAGGAGAAGCACAGCGAAAACCGCATTTTCGATGTGGGCATTCGCGAGGCAACCATTATGGGGCAAGGTATAGGCATGGCTTTGCGCGGCTTGCGCCCTATTGCCGAGATTCAGTATCTGGATTATTTAATTTATGGCTTGCAACCGTTGTGCGATGATTTGGCTACGCTGCAATATCGCACTAAAGGCGGGCAAAAAGCGCCATTGATTGTACGCACACGCGGACATCGTTTGGAAGGTATCTGGCATACAGGTTCACCAATCAGTATGATATTAGGTTCGGTAAGGGGCATATATTTATGTGTGCCCCGTAACATGACCCAAGCCGCAGGTTTTTATAATACTTTGCTGAAAAGCGATGAGCCTGCTATTGTTATCGAATGCCTCAACGGGTATCGTTTAAAAGAGCAACTGCCTGCTAACCTGGGCAGCTATACTGTGCCACTGGGACAGCCCGAAATTTTACAGGAAGGTAATGATATTACTATAGTTACTTATGGCAGTTGTGTGCGGGTGGCGCAAGAAGCCATTGCGCAACTGGAAGAAGTGGGCATTAGTGTAGAATTGATAGATGTGCAAACCTTACTGCCTTTTGACATTAACCATACTATTGTTGAGAGTATTGAGAAAACCAACCGTGTATTGTTTTTAGATGAAGATGTGCCGGGTGGCGCAGCGGCATATATGTTTCAGAAGGTAATGGAAGAGCAACATGCTTACTATTATTTAGACAGCGAAGCGAAAACTTTAACGGCTCAACCACACCGTGCCGCTTACGGCAGCGATGGCGATTACTTTAGCAAGCCCAATGCCGATGATGTGTTTGATGCCGTATATGAAATAATGAGCGAAGCCGAACCTAAGCGGTTTCCTTCGTTGAAGTAAATGATATTTAATCTACACTGTAGCATTAGACTCACTGGTAGTAGCATCCGTTACTACCTAAAATGAAAAACATAGCGTCCGCTAAGAAGTTTGTATAATTTAGATATATGGACGAAAAATATAAAAGACAAAACAGAAATTACTTATCTTAGAATAATAATCAGCAATATGAGCAAACGCTTCATGATGTT
>CAYSGX010000163.1:0-3568 GCA_964430605.1 uncultured Chitinophagaceae bacterium | reverse complement strand
TGATGTTTTGGGTAGTAGCGGATGCTATTACCAGTGGGGGAATTCGCAATAAAAATAAGGTAAAATGAGAATGTTTTATTTTGCAATTATCTTGTTTTTGTTTTCCTGTAGGTTAACAAGGGATCCTAAAAGCACATGGGATTGCAGGACACCTGCTAATGCTCCTGACAACTATGAATATTTAAACTGTAAAGATGAAAAAGGAAGAATACGCGGAATGTGGGCATACTTTTATCCTGATAGTGAAAAGGGTTTAGGATATAAAGTTACTCATTACAGAAAGGGAGTTAAACACGGTTATTATATACTCTTTTACAGAAATGGTAATTATAATGAACGGGTAAGATACAGAAATGGAGAAATGGTGGGGAAATGGTATAATTATATGGCAAATGGAGATCCTTCATTTGTAAGAAAGCTAAAAAGGGGAAAGCTAAATGGGAAATGGAAAATGTATAATCATGTAAATATTTCTGGCAAAAGATTGCTGGTTTTGAGTAGTAAAGGGAGATATAAAAACTCTAAAGAATATGGAGTTGAAAAAAGCTATGATTTATATACAGGTAATATTGATATGAAACTTTATTATAAAGATGGTAAGATAATTCGGAAAGAATATTATGACCCAAAAACAAAAAAATTAATTAAGGTTCAGGAATATTAATAGAAAAAGGTCATAAAGAAAGTCAAACACCTTTGCCATGCTACTTCCTCAACAATTCCAGAATAAACTGTTCGATATATCGAATTCCGGTAGCCGGGCAATTCCGGCAGAAAATTTTTGTAAAAAAACAGTCCTGAATTTTTTTCCGAATAAAGTAAAGTGAGACGGAGTGCAGTGCCGTTAGCTTTTTGTCAATAACTTTCACTGCATTTATTTTCAGCCTCTTTAATCATTGTGTAATTTCGGAGTACTGTAGTAGATGCCTATTCTAACTTCAGACTTCTAACATCAAACTTCCATTTTCATGTTTTTAATATTCGATACCGAAACCACCGGACTACCTATTAGATTTGACGCGCCCGTTACCGATGTAAACAACTGGCCGCGCATGGTACAAATTTCGTGGCAGTTGCACGAGTTAGATGGTAAACTGGTAGAAGCCAAAAACTTCATAATTAAGCCCGAAGGGTACACCATTCCTTTCAATGCTGAAAAAGTACATGGTATTTCTACGCAGCGTGCAATAAACGAAGGTGTAGATTTAACAATGGTTTTAGAGCTATTCAGCAAAGCCATTGATAAAGCCGCTTATTTAGCGGGGCACAATATCAGCTTCGATATTAATATTATGGGCGCTGAATACATCAGGAAATCGGTTGCCGGAAAATTACTTCAAACAAAAACTTTAGATACTCAAATAGAAGCTACCGACTATTGCGCCTTGCCCGGTGGTAGAGGCGGCAAATATAAGTGGCCCAAGCTGGAAGAATTGCACGAAAAATTATTCGGAACAAAATTCGATGAAGCACATAATGCTGTTGCCGATGTAGAAGCTACCGCCCGTTGTTTTTTTGAATTGTTACGCATAAAAGTTATCAATGTTCCGGGGGTAACCATTACTGCCGAAACCATGCAGTATTTGAAAGATATTGCGCCACAAATTTTAAATAATGTAGAAGCTGAAAAAAGAAGTGAGTTGTCAAAAGGTCAACAGACCACAGACCACAGGCCACAGACAATAGAAGCTGAAACTTCAAAAACTGAAACACCAACATCAAATCATACATCCGATTTCGTTCATCTTCATTGCCACTCGCAGTTTTCTTCTTTGCCTTCTACCTCAGATGTAGATGATTTGGTGAAGATGGCGCAAAAAATGAATATGCCCGCAGTGGCTTTAACCGATCATGGTAATTTATATGGCGCGTTTGCTTTTGTAAATGCAGCTAACAAGGCAGGCGTAAAACCTATTATTGGTTGCGAGTTTTATGTGGCTCAAAATTATACCGATAAGAAAAATAAAGACAACGGCTACACACAAGTATTGCTGGCTAAAAACAAAAACGGCTATCAGAATTTAGTTAAGCTTAGCTCCTACTCTTTCATAGATGGCTTTTATTATGTTCCCAGAATAGACAAAAATCTTTTGCAGCAATACAAAGGGGATTTAATTGCTACCACAGGTTCGCGTGGGGCAGAAATTCCTTCGTTGATTTTAAATGTTGGCGAAACACAAGCCGAAGAGGCATTCGTTTGGTGGAAAGAACAGTTTGGTGAAGATTTTTACATAGAGCTGCAACGCCATGGCTTGCCCGAAGAAGAACATGTAAACAAAATATTATTGCAATGGGCTAAAAAATATAATGTGAAATATTTTGCCGCCAACAGCACTTATTACAACACGCAAAAAGAAGCGGAATCGCACGATATTCTACTCTGTATTATTGACAGCAATACCAAAGATGTTCCTATAGGCAAAGGGCGCGGCTTCCGTTTCGGATTTCCTAACGACCAGTTTTATTTCAAGTCTTCCGAAGAAATGAAAGAACTGTTTAAAGACCTGCCTGAAGCCATTGAAACCACTGCCGAAATAGCCGGCAAAATAGAAAGCTATAAATTGAAACGGGATGTACTGCTTCCGAAGTTTGATATTCCTGCCGAGTTTAAAGATGAGAATGAGTATTTAAAATTTCTCACCTATGAAGGCGCTAAAAAACGTTACGCGACAATTACTCCCGAAATACAAACCCGCATTGATTTTGAATTGGAAACCATTGCTAAAACAGGTTATCCGGGATACTTTTTGATTGTACAGGATTTTTGTGCCGAAGCAAGAAACCGTGGCGTGTCTGTAGGCCCCGGAAGAGGTTCCGCAGCAGGTTCGTTAGTGGCTTATTGCACAGGTATTACCAACGTTGACCCCATAAAGTATGATTTACTATTTGAGCGTTTCTTAAATCCCGACAGGGTGAGCATGCCCGATATTGACATTGACTTTGACGACCGCGGGCGAAGCAAAGTAATGCAATATGTAATTGAGAAATATGGTAAAAATCAGGTGGCGCAAATTGTTACTTATGGCACCATGGCCGCGAAATCTTCCATTCGGAATGTTGCCCGCGCATTGAATTTACATTTAAGCGAAGCCGATAGAATAGCCAAAATGTATCCTGAATTTATTACCAAAATAGATGCCTATAAAAAGAAACCACTTAGAAATTTTGTTCAGGATAAAGAGGCTTATGGCAAGCTGGAAGAATTTTACAACAAAAATAAATCGCAGGTAAAACCCGAAGAGTATCAGGCAGCCGTTGAGTTTAAAAAAATTGCCGATGGCAATGGTTTAGAAGCCGAAGTATTAAAGCAAGCGGCTTTGCTGGAAGGCTCAATGCGCAACACCGGCACACATGCCTGTGGTGTAATTATTACACCCGGAGACTTAACCAATTATGTGCCCGTTAAAACTGCCGAAGATGCCGAAATAAAACTGGTAACACAGTTTGATAACGATGTTGCCGAGCCTGCGGGCTTGTTGAAAATGGACTTCTTAGGGCTTAGCACGCTTACCATTATTAACGATGCTATAGACTTAATTGAAAAACGGCATGGCTTCCGCATCAATCC
>CAYSGX010000162.1:0-6934 GCA_964430605.1 uncultured Chitinophagaceae bacterium | reverse complement strand
GGGCAAGGGGGATGATTTACCCAAACTGGTCGCAGTATCCGTTCCGCTACGACCACGCATGTTTTTAGTTTATTGTCTGTGCTGTGATTTTTATGATTGTTCAATACAATGTTTGACGTTTTATTTTATTACCAAAGTTTTAATTCAACAACCATTTTTCTACGTTTAGTTGCTCTACTCCTTCATTGTTAAATTCTATTTCATCAGTAGTGAGCAGTATTTTTCGGTAGTTATCTTTTAGTTTTTTGAAAGGTGCAAGCTCTCTTTCCAGCGTACTTTCTTCTTTTGCGGTGTAGGCTACCTGATAGTATTCCGTAATGCCCTTGTCGTTTTGCGCTACAAAATCAATTTCGTTTTCGTTGTATTTTCCTGTCCATACTTTATAACCGCGCCTTGCTAATTCGAGGTAAACAATATTTTCAAGCAGGTGTCCGATGTCGGTAAATTTTGGTTTGCCGATAAGCATTCGCCTGAAGCCCAAATCAACGAGATAGAATTTACTGATGGTTTTGAGTTGTTCTTTACCTTTTATATCGAAACGGTTGGATTCATACAAAACAAATGCGTCTTTTAATGCCTCAAGTAATTTATAAATCAAGCGGCTGTCCACGTTTTTATTTTCTGTTTTCAGTGCTTTGGAAATGCTGTTGGGCGAAAGGGGGCTGCCTATGGTGTCAAATGCAAAGCGGGTAAGCGCAAACAGTTCCTGCGGATTACTGATATTGCTTCGTGCTATCACATCTTGCAACACCACTGAGTTGTAAACATCATTCAGATATTTAAGCATATAATTTTCGCCTATCGAAAGCATATCCACAGCACCGGGCATTCCACCTGTGTGCAGATAGTCATTTAAAGTGGCATTGGGCAAACAGGTTTTGTATTCCAAATACGAGAAGGGTAATACATTTATTTCATAATACCGCCCGGAAAGTAAGGTTGCCAACCCTGATGAAAGCAAGAAAGCATTTGAACCTGTAATATAGACATCGGTATTTTTTTTCACAAAAAGAGCGTCCACCAAGCGTTCAAAGCTGTCTATCATTTGTATTTCGTCCAAAAAAACATAGTTCATCTCTTTGGCTTTACATTGCTTTATTATTGCTTTGTACAATGTTTGCCAATCATTAAGATTTACATTATCGGCATCTTCAAAATTAAGATAAACGGTGTTGCTGCCTTGCTTTTGCAGCGCATCACGTTGCATTTCGAGCAATGTGGATTTACCGCAACGTCTTATTCCGGTAAGCACTTTTATGACCTTTTTATCTCGTAAGGCGTTTAGAACGTTTGTGTATTGTTCTCTTTTGACAGTATTCATTTGAAAAAAAAATTTTGTAAAAATACTCAAAAAGTTTTTATTTTTAAAAACTTTTTGAATTTTTATTCAAAAAAATATTAAGACACTTTTTAACCTTTTCCTTCGCTCATTCATCTCTGACAAGTGAGTCTTAGTCAGGCATCTTACCTGTCTTTGAATAATGATGCCGGAGGCACAGGAAATGTTCACTCGCGGGACGCGAGCGAAGGCAGGGTATGATATTTTGAACAAACACTAAAATTTAGTTTGGTTTCAAAACAACTTCCAAAGCCTTTTTGGTAATAGTGCTTACTTTAAATCTGTCGTCAATTCTTTTGCCCAATACTGCAATGATGTGTTCGCCTGAAAGTAGCACATAAGTTTGTTCTTTTTCTAAAACCGATACTTTTTCATCTACCAGAAAATCGCTGATTTTCTTTTTCCTGTTCATGCCTAAAGGATAAAAGTAATCGCCACGTTGCCATTTCCTTAGTGTAAGCGGAAAGATAACTTTATGAAAATCTAACTGCATAAACCATTCCTGCGATTTATGCTGAACGCCTTTAAAATTTACTACTTCAAGTTTCAGCTTAAAGAAAGGTGTTTTTATTTTTTGCTTTTCGTTTTTAATTAAAACAATGGCATCGCTGTTTTTCTCTGTGTTATTTTCAGTAATAATTAAAAACTGGCGGTCTTTAATTAATCGGTAATTGGCATTTTCTATTTGCTTGCCCGATTGCGAATGGAGTATCTTAATTACTTCTTCAGTTTGCTTATGGCTGAAACCAAAATCTGAAAGCAAATCGTCTAATAAAGTTTTCCAGCCGGGTTGGTTTTGCAACTTCAATATGGAAATAAAATAATTGCCTTTGCGGTTTTCTGTAAGTTTCTTTTTCAATTGCTGTTTGGCATAAGTTACCAATTGTGCAGCATCATTAAAGTGATTTATATTATGCTGAAAAGTATGGAGCAAAGCCGGATTTATATTTTCAAGTAACGGCACAATTTTGTTTCTGATTAAGTTGCGTTCATATTTATTATCGGCATTAGAAGCATCTGTCCTGAAATTCAATTTTTGCTTTTCAGCATATTTAAAAATAACTTCTTTGGGCAATGATAATAAAGGGCGTACTATTTTTCCATTTACCGCATTAATGCCCGTGATGCCTGATATTCCTGTGCCTTTGGCAAGATTTAAAAGCACGGTTTCTATCTGGTCGTTGAGATGATGAGCAGTTGCAATTTGTTCGTAACCATATTGTATTCTTATTTTTTCAAACCAATCATAGCGCAACGCTCTTGCTGCCATTTGAATCGACAACTTGTGTTGCTTTGCATATTTTTCAGTTTCAAAACTTATGGTGTAAAAAGGAATATTATTTGCTTCGGCATATTGTTTTACAAACTGCTCGTCTTTATCTGCCGCTTTGTCTCTTAGTTTAAAATTGCAATGGGCAATGCCAATTTCGTATCCTAATGTTTTCAAAATATCAACCATCACTACCGAATCTGCGCCACCACTTACCGCACATAATATTTTTGCTTTGGTATTAAGTAAGCTGTTGCTTTCAATAAATTGCTTTACTTCCTGAATGGTTTTTTCCTTGAAATTCATAGTACTCAAAGATAATACTGAATAAATTGTAAAACTTTTTAAAACAGCGATGCCATCACTTAAAATGATGGCATCGTATTATACCGTTTATATTTCAATATTAGTCTAATGCCTTACGGTATAAACTATTGTAATCCCGATAAGTTTATCGGAAACAATTAGTATTATCTGCATAAGATACACGCTCACTATCGTGCTATGGTAATTTTATTTTGCGACACCAAACCCAATTGCCTGGTAGTGATAAAGTACACACCGTTATTCAAGCTGCTTAAATCTAACTGATATTGTTTAGCGCCTTTATTTGTTTCAGCAAAAACAACTGCGCCTAAAGTATTTACTACTTCAAAAGTTGCTTCACTATAAGTGGGCAACTCAACAGTTACTTTTCCTGAAGTAGGGTTAGGATACAATTTTATATTACGGGCAAGTAAATTTTTAATGCCTGTATCGTCTATCGCTACTGTAACTGAATCGCAGTATGTGTCGCTTCCGGCAGCATTGGTAACAGTTAAACATACATAGTAAGCGCCATCATTATTGTAATTGTGCAACACTCCGCTACCTTCGCCAAGGGAGCTACCATCACCAAAGTTCCAGCTTAATCCGTTAACAGGGTCGTTGCCGTTAGGCGATGAGAACGCTGCATCTAAACCATTGGTATTAAAGGTGAATGAGGCTGTTGGCGGTAATAATTCCGCAACCGAAATATCATCTATAGATAAATAAAACATATCGGCATCGCTGTAAACTTTAAAGCCGATGTAATAAGTATTGTCGGCAGCAGGTATAAAGCCAAGAGCATTGTGTTCAAAATCTTCATTAGTAACAGCACCAAAATCTTTCAATGGATTAATCATGGCAGAACTGTTAGATGCCAAGCCGTAGTTTACCAAAAACTTTTCAGGATAGGTTTCATTCTGTGAAGAACCTGTTTTGTGATAAAAATCTAAACGGTATGGCTGCCCGGCTACCAAATCTAAGCAGGTAGAAAACAACCAGTCATTGGCGGCATTGGTTTCGTCATATAAATACAAGTAAGAAAAATCACCGCTGTTTGTTTGTCCGGTAAACACACCCCAGGTATTCAAATCATTATTGACATCCTCAGCTTTCCAGCCAACTATTTGATTGAAATTTTCAAAACCGGTGGCATAACCATTTGCTAAAACATCAACCGAGGCAACATTTACGGTAAGTTCTGTAGCAGAAGTATCGTTAGTAAAATCGCCATCACCGGTAATTTCACTATAAGCAACAATATTAAAAGCAGTGTTTTTAGCTGAAAAATCTGCCTGTTGTGTAAACGTGAATATTCCCGATTCGCCCGGTTGCAAGGTTCCCGTGAAGGTTTCAGTTACAGGCGTGTCGCCATTAACGGTGTATGAAAATGGAATGTTAGTTACTGCATTTGTGCCTGCATTGGTAAAACCTACCGCGATATCTTCAGCATTGGTAAGGCCGCAAGAGATGTCAGGTATTTGCACATAATCCATTTGCACATCAGTGGGCGCTAAGTTTTTTACTTTAATATCATCTATCGCCAATAAAAATTTATCAGCACTATTGTTTCTGAAAGCAATGTAAACATCTGCATTAGCGTAACCCAGACTGTGAAGGTTTAGGCTTCTGTTAGTCCATGCCGCATTTTCGGCAGTAATAGTTAACACGGTATCGGTAAAATCTGAAACTGTAGCTCCTGTAGTCGAAATAAGCACTTGGTAGCCATCGGGAAAGTCGCCATCTATGGTAACTGCGCTCCAGCTAATGGTAGAAGCTGCGGCTAATGACAATTGTGGGGTTATTAACCAGTCGTCAGCGCTTCCTACAGGTGCATACCATGAAGTGCTCATTGCGACAGAATCGCTACCATTTTGTGAGGCGGCACGAGCCACCCACGCATTGCTTATATATGCTACATTAGGATTGGGAGTAAAACCATCGTTATCAATTAATGTAAACGAAGATGGAATGCCTGTGTTAAAATTTTCAAATAATATAATCTGCGCATCTGCATTTTTCATTCCGAAGCAGTACAGAAAAAATACCGCGATTAAAGTATTGCTCTTCATTTTACCTGTTGGGTTTAGTTGGCGTTAAAAGTATTGTATTTTTTTCTAACTGAAAGAAAACTAACGAAGAAATTTCAGCGCGTCTTTTGCCGTTTCTAAAGGAATTTCTTCCATCGGTACATGGCCTGCGTTATCATAAACTATCAATTGCGAGTTGGCAATATCTTTATGAAACTGATTGCCATCTTTCAGCGGAATCCAGGTATCGTGCTTGCCCCATTGAATAAGCGTAGGGGTTTTGATGTTTTTTATGGTTTCATGATAGTAAGCCGTTTCGCCTTTTACTCTGGCTAAAAATGCACCTCTGTTGCCTGCTCTTAACAGTAAGTCGAAATATCTATCTTCCAATTCATCGGTAATTTTGGCATCATCATAATATACTTGCTGAAGATTTTTTTTGATGAGTGATTTAGGTGTAAAACTTTTCATTAATTCTGAAACCACCGGCAAACGGGCGAAGGTGAATATGAGCGGAAATTTTTCCCTGGGATAGCCTGCCGCATCAATCAAAACAAGCTTATTTACTTTTTCAGGATATTGCAAAGTGTAATACCATGCAATATAGCCACCCAATGAATTTCCGGCTAAATGAAAACTATCTAAACCCATTTTTTCAGCAAACCGGTTTATAAAAGAAGCATAATATTCAATAGTATAATCGTTTTGCGCATTTGGCCCTGTCAGCCCAAATGCGGGTATATCCATTCTCACAATGGTAAAATATTCTTTCAGTATTTCTGTCCACGCATCCCAAGTGTGCAACGATGCGGAAGTGCCATGAATAAGAACCAAAGGCGCGCCTTTCCCTTCAATACGATAATGCACATTCATACCATCAATATCAATAAACTTTGATTCGCTGTTGGTATATTTTGTTTTTAGCTCGTCTAAATTTTTATCAGGCTGAAACTGTGAAAACAACAAGGCAATTAAAACAATACCACCAATGTAAATAAAAGGCAAAAGTTTTTTCATGTGCAGTTTTGGGTTTATGATTTCCGTTATTCAAATGTATTGTATTTCTTAATCATTGCCTGTGTGAAGTTTAAACAGATGTGAAGGAATTGCTTATAGCTACACATGTTGTTTTATTTCAATTAATTCAGAGTAGAATAACAGGAAATACTACTGCACCAGCACTTTTCGGTTCAGCGCTTTTGAACCGCTGGTAACTTTTACAAAGTACATGCCTTTGCTTGCCAATGAAAAATCTATGGTGCGCTGCCAACCTGCTGTTTTTTCAGATTGCTCCTTAAACACTGTACTGCCTACCATATCATAAATTTCTATGGTAATGGCTTCGGGTATGGCGGTTCTGATATCAATATTTAAAAAACGCCCGGCAGGATTGGGATAAACCTGCACATCAATAATATGCTCATCAACGGCAATACCTGTAGGTGCAAATTCGAGGTTAATATCATCGAGGTAAAGATTGTTGCCCCAGTCAGATTTATTTTCAAACTTAAATTTTACCGAAGGATAAACAGCATAAGCCGCCAAGCCTATAATTTCTTTTCGCCAGTTGGTATCGGCAGGAATAAAAGACTGATTGGTGTTTTCGGCTGTAGCTAAAGATGCCCCTCCTTTACTGTAAATATTTGTCCAGCTTAAGCCGCAATCGGTAGAAATAAATACTTTCAGGCTATCGCTAAGATTATTGTTTCTGCGGGCATACGCAACGCTGAAAGAAAGGCGCGGATTTATGCCATTCAGGTTAAAACCGGGCGTTAACAATCCATCAATTTTGTTCTTCGGGCTATTACCTGCCGACCCTGTGAAGTTATCGAAAACTACCCCTGTGAAACTATTACTAAATCCGCCATAGTTAGAAACCTCAAAAGTCCTATCGCCATCAGGGTTTTGTACAGCCCAGCCGGGGGGTGGAAAAGCAGTGGTTTCAAACCCTTCAGAAAATGGCAACGATATGCTTTGTGCAGGATTGGC
>CAYSGX010000161.1:6684-6966 GCA_964430605.1 uncultured Chitinophagaceae bacterium | reverse complement strand
CTGGCTTGGCAAAGTCGGGTCGTAACCTTCACCATTAAACTGATTGCCGAAACGCAAATCTCCGGTCATGCTTCTTTGCGCTGCACCACCCTGAAATCCTAAACTCAAAAAGTTATTGCCTTGCCTGTTAAGCGATTTCAAATAAGAGAATGAAAAGTTTAACTGGTTAGTGCCAAAACGGGAAGCGCCTGCAACATCATTCAAAAACATCAATCCAATACCAAACGCATCGTTCTTCCAGATACCTTTGTTAAAACGCATATCATACGATGCTGCCATGGT
>CAYSGX010000161.1:0-6674 GCA_964430605.1 uncultured Chitinophagaceae bacterium | reverse complement strand
AAATCATCGTAAAACGATAATTACAGCCAAACACACCGGTCATTGCCGGGTTCAAATACAAAGGCGAAGCTGTGTACTGAGAAAAATGTGGGTCTTGAGCATTTGCTACTAATGCGCTTGAGGTCATTAGTACAGACAAAATCAGCGTCTTGAAAAAGTTCTTCATGTTGCTAAATTAATTTGTTTTGGTTGTTAGTTCTATACCAAAGATAAAATTCTTTTTTTCACTACAAAATACCTTTTTTAACGCACCAGTGTAATACTACCTTTCAGTTGCTTGGTTTGCCCGTCATCAAAGGTGGCGCTAAGATAATAAGTGAACACATCCGGAGGTAACATTTTACCTAAATAGGTGCCGTCCCATCCCTGGTTTAAATCGCTGGTTTCAATTCCATACACCTTCTCCCCCCATCTGTTGAACACATTGAAATTAATGGTTTTTACAGAAATTCCAAACACCTTCAGCAAATCATTTATGCCATCATTATTTGGCGTAAAAGCATTGGGCACAAAAAGAATTAAATTATTATCTACGCCCACAACAATTTGTTCGTTCACCGAACAGCCTTCAGCATTAATTACCGTTAATTCATATACTGTTGTAAATAACGGGCTGGCAATAGGGTTTGAACAATCGCTGCAATCCAAACCCGATGAAGGAGTCCAGTTAAATGAAAAACCTGTGGTATCATTTGGCAATACTGTGGGTAATTGTATTTCATCGCCTAATCTTATTTGCAAAGAATCGGGATTAAAAGAGAAAGTAAAAGCATCGCCCGGAATAATACTGAAACTTGTATCTGCCGAACAATTATTAGCATCAGAAATGTTTATAGTAAAATCTCCGGGTGGCAAATTTGTAAATGTATTGCCCGAAGTTTTGTTGCCATTATCTACGGAATATAAATATGGCGCGACCCCTCCTGTAACTGTAATAATTACACTCCCATCATTTGCCGCATCACACGTTTCATCTGTAGTAACATAGCTTATTTGAAGTAAATCAGGTTCAGAAATTATTAATCCTGAAATAGTATCAGTACAAAGTTGGGCATCAGAAATAATTACAGTATAGTTTCCTGCTGTACCTTCTAATCTGTCTCCCGAAACAGGTACGACAATTGAAGCTCCGCTTGTCCACAAATACTCATACGGTGGTGTGCCGCCTGTAGTAACTACACTGATTACACCATCACTTCCGCCAAAACAATTAACATCACTAATAACAGCAGCCACTAAAAATGAATCGGGATTTTGCAAAACAACCGTATCAAGTTCAAAGCAACCATTAGCATCGGTTACCGTAACAATATATGCTCCGGCAACAAGATTTTCTAAGGCTGAATCTGTTTCAGCGGTATTCCACAGATATGAAAATGGCGCTACTCCCCCGCTAATAACTTCTGAATAAATGCTACCATTATCTCCACCAAAGCAAGTAGGTGATGTAAAATTATTCCTCAATTCAATTTGAGGTGGCGAGCCAATTAACACTTCCGCGGTCTGAATACAACCTGCTGTATCTGTTACCTGAACTGTATTTGTTCCTTGTGGCCGGGAACCTGCTAAAGCGTTATTTACAACGGGCGCAGTAATCCAGGAATACTGATAATTGATGGTGTCGTTCGATACGTTGGCTACGGCAATACCATCGGCAGTATTATAGCAACTGGCATCTTGCAGGTTAAAGGCAACAATATTAAAGCTATCTCTTTCGTCAACAAAAACAGAATCTATTCTGAAACAACCCGAAGCATCAATTATCTGAAATCCGATATACCCTGCCGATAAATTATTATTGGTTGAAGTATTTATGTTGTTTTCTTGCAGCCCGTTATTCCACAAAATATTATAAGGGGTTGTGCCACCACCTGTAATATTTACGGTTGCAGTGCCATCACTGCCTTGAAAACAACTCACTATGGTTGCTGAAGTAGTATAATCTACACCCGCGGGTTCAGTAATATTTATTGAAGTAATTTCAAAACATCCGCTGGCATCGGTAACGGTTACATCAAATGTTCCGCCACCGGTATTAGTTATACTCGAATCAGTAATTCCGTTAGACCATAAATAAGAATAAGGCGGTGTGCCGCCAACAGCGCTTACCGTTGCTGTGCCATCGTTATATCCAAAGCAAGAAACATTATTCCCTGTGGCATTTATTACTAATGGCGCAGGCACTGTTAAGGTATAAGGGTCTATTTGAATGCACCCATTAGCATCAGTAACGGTTAAAAAATAATTTCCGGCAGAAAGATTAAAAACCGTATCGGTTAATTGCCCGGTAGTATTTTGCCCTGTGTTCCAGTTAAAATTATAAGGCGGCACCCCGCCTGACGGAGCAGCAATCAGATTGCCATCGGCAGCACCGCTACAACCCACATTGTTTCCGGCAATATTGGTTAAGTAGCCGTTGTAATACTGAATAGTTACCGAATCGGTTGCAATACAACTACCATCACTTACCGTAACTAAATACCCGGTTGTAGATGTAGCCGTTGAAATAGGATTACTAATATTAGGATTTGACAATCCTGTAGTTGGTGTCCATGTATAAGTGAATTGTCCCGGAGGTGGCGGGCATACAGCCATACGAATATCGGGCCTGAAAGAAGACACTGCCGGAGCAATATTCAGGTTACAGCCTCCGGTAAAAACAAAACTTTGCGCATCGGCAACCACTGAATTATAAGCGGTTTGAGTGTAGGCAATTATATCGTTATTATTATTGCCTGTATTGGTGAAACAAATTTCAATAAGCAGGTTAGATATTCCGTCCCAATCATAGGTATTGTCTAATGCAAAACTATTCCAGCCCGCTACAGTGTTTATCGGTTTAGGATTAAATACCTGTGTTAATCCCGATGCGAAAGTATTATTTACAGTTGATTCGTTTGTACAGCCCATTCTAATGGTAAACTGATTAAATGCAGCCGTAGAGTTTTTTGTGGTAACATTAAACTGAACACTTCTTATAATTCCTCTGCTTAATCCTGCCGCACTCAACTCTGAAGCTCTTAGCAATATCTGCACCCTTCCCTCCTGCTCTTGCGCTCTGAAAGGAGAAGTACTGGTGGTAACACCACCATTAGCGCCAATAGTATAAGTAGTAGCATTGGCTGCACCACAAGCCCTCGCATTAGCGCCACAAGTCAATGCTATTGGCCCGGGTGTTCCGACTACATTGGCAAATAACTGAATGGCAGCAGGCGAACATAAAGCAGTATCGGGCCCTGCAGTTAGTTGTATGGTAGTATCTACCACAACTGTTACAAATCCTTGCCCGGCACAGGCGCCTTCTGATACATCTACAATAAAAGTAGTGGTGCCAAAAACTTGAGCCGAAGTCTGCTGAGCATTTGGCGTTTGTATTATTGCGGTAGCCGATGGCGCCCACGAAATGGTCGCATTGTTTAAAGTGGGCGAACAAAAACCAAAGCGGGTGTTAGGCCGCTCTGTTGAAGTTGTCGGGCTGTTTAAATTGCACCCTGCACTATTATCTACATTTCTGTATAGAACAGAATTGAAAGGAGTAGTGGTGTACTGCACTGCATCTGCTGAAGTATAATTTGAATTATCGTAGCAAATTTCTACTATAAGATTTGAAACGCCATCCCATTCATAACTGGTAGTTAAGGTATGTAAGTTCCAACCCGTAACTGTTGAATAAGATGTAGGCGACAAAACGGTGAGTAAGTTTGGTGTGTAATTTCCCGAAATGGTTGTAAGATTTGTACAGCCCATTTTAATAGTAAAATTATTATACGGAATAGTACTCCCTTTTGATATTACGTTCCACGATATCGTATTAATAGTTCCTGCTGTCATACCTTGAGCGGTAAGTTCTGTGGCCCTGAAAAGCATTTGCACCCTGCCATCGTGCCAAAAACCGTCATAAGGAGTACCATCTGTTGTGGTGGAAACTGCTGTGCCAACTGTAATAGGCGTATTGCCATTAATACAGGGTGTACTTGCCAGTCCACAAAATCTGGGATGAACCGAAAAATTTAAAATCGTATTAGCGCCCGGACAAACGGTATCGGGACTTGCAAATGCGGTAACGCTTGGCGCAACACCGGAGATAATAACTCGTAACGAATCGCTTAAAGTACACCCTTGTGCAGAAGTTGCAGTTAACACATAAGTAGTAGTAGCGGTAGGGCTTGCTACAGGGTTTGCCACATTGGCTGCACTTAATCCCGCTGCCGGAGACCAACTATATGTATATGGTGCGCCAACCTGCCCAAGTACAGGATTAATTTGATGCAAAGCATTCAGGCATATTGTAGCATCAGCGCCTGCATCAATGCTAAAGTTGGGTGCAACAGAAACGACTATGGTATCTCTGTTTTTACATTGAGAAGAAAGATTGCTTTGAACAATATAAGTGGTAGTAACTGTTGGCGTAGCTAATGGGTTAGGGCAATTAGAACAACTTAAACCTGTAGCAGGTGTCCATGTAAACTGGCTGCCACCTGTCGCATTCAGTTGTAACGGCCCTGCATTTGAGCAATATACCATATCGGGTCCGGCAGTAGTTCCTGCCAATACTTCAATAGTATAGCTAAATGAATTAGTACCTATGGTAGGACAAGCATTGTCTTGTACCGTAACCGCTATTGTATTTAATCCTGCATCAGTTCCCGAAGGAGTCCAGCTAAAAGTACCTATTCTTGAATTTCCTGTGCCATTAGTATAAGTAATGGTAGATCCCAGAGCAGCTACAGCGCTATTATCAGTTATGGTAATAATATCTCCGGGATTTGGATCACTTGCAGTAAACTGAAATGTTAAATTTTGCCCGGGGCAAACCTGAATTCTGTTATTAACCAGTTGCCCGCCTGTAACATTCTGTGGCAAAGTAGAAGCCGTGGGCAGGTTGTTGTTACAATTCAATACTACCACCTGAATATCTCTCATAACCGAGCCTATCAAAACACCATTTCTGTATTCTTCAACCAACACTGCTATTACGGCAACCTGTTGCCCGGAAGGAGTAAAAGTCATCTGCCCTGTGGAACCATCAAACTGGTATTGACCTAATGCATTTAAAGGATTGGTGGGCGACAATCCTCCGTTATACCCAATATTTGCACCATTGGTAGAAAGCGGATTTGCTAAAGTATATACCAGCGAATCGCCATCTAAATCTACCGTTCCATGATTATAATTAATCAATTGCCCGTTGCAGATGTATGGCACAGGCAATGTGGTAAAAAAAGGTGAATTATTACATAATCCGCCACTATTGTTTAACAATGCCCTCACATGTAAATCTTCAAAATCGGGATTGGTAAGATTAGTGATAGAGGCATTTCTGCAACACATTCCGGTGCCTGAGGTGGAAATTACCCAATCGTTACATTGTTGTCCAAGAGTAACTGTGCCTTGATAAGTATATTGTTGCACTCCCGGAAGTGTGCCGCCATTGCAAGTGCTTTGAATTATTTGAGCAGGACATAATGGAGACACTTCCATACCTGTATAGCCTGTCTGCGATAAACTTAAAGTTTGTGCTTGTCCGCAACCGGCTGAAGCAATAGTTACCTGATAACTGCTGCTCACCGGAATACCACTACAATCCCGGTAAATATTTAAAGATATTCTGTATTGATTGTTCCCCAAACACTCATAGGAAATATCAGCGCCCATCATGTGAGACGCTCTTGCATTTCCAAATACAAGCAATAAAATAAACAGAAGAAAAAGAGAAAAAAAATGCTTCATTTCACAACCGGTATCAACTTAAAAATAAACAAAATACAATAACAGATTTCTTAAAGTTCGGCTGGCTGTGTGTTTTGCAAAATTCCGATAAAAAAATGACTATTCACGTTAAATTGTCCAGGCATTAACAAAATGCCATTTTAGAAATCTTTAGTTTTGCGTTCACTCAATTTACAAAAAAGATTTTATAATTCATATTTTATGTACAGAACACATACCTGTGGAGCACTAAGGATTACTGACGTTAACAAAGAAATAACCCTTTCCGGCTGGGTACAAAAAACCCGTGATTTGGGTGCTATGACATTCATTGATTTGCGCGACCGCTATGGCATTACCCAATTGGTAGTAAATAACGAAACACAAAAAGACCTGGCCGCCACTACAAAATCATTAGGCAGGGAATATGTTATTCAGGCTAAAGGAAAAGTAATTGAGCGCAGCAGCAAGAATAAAAATATTGCTACCGGAGAAATTGAAATTGAAGTAAATGAACTTACAATAATTAATGCCTCGCTAACACCACCATTCACCATTGAAGAAGAAACCGATGGTGGCGAAGATTTGCGTATGAAATACCGTTATCTCGATTTGAGAAGAAATAATGTGAAGAATAATTTATTGCTGCGCAACCAAATTTCTTACTGCGTGCGCCAATACATGAACAATAAAGATTTTCTGGAAATTGAAACACCATTCTTAATTAAAAGTACCCCCGAAGGTGCAAGAGATTTCGTAGTGCCTTCAAGAATGAATGAAGGTCAGTTTTATGCGCTACCGCAATCGCCACAAACCTTTAAGCAATTATTGATGGTTTCAGGTTTTGACCGTTATTATCAAATTGTACGCTGCTTCCGCGATGAAGACTTACGTGCCGACCGCCAACCCGAGTTTACCCAAATAGACTGCGAAATGGCGTTTGTAGAGCAGGAAGATATTTTGCA
>CAYSGX010000160.1:6258-6967 GCA_964430605.1 uncultured Chitinophagaceae bacterium | reverse complement strand
GTTTATTGTTAATATTTACATGGTAATTGATCTTTATGAAAAAAGGGTTACTGCTAACGGTTTTTATTTTTCTCGCTCAGATAATTTCCTTCGCTCAGGGCGAAGCCAATATTTGGTATTTTGGTCAAAATGCGGGTGTTGATTTTAATAGTGGTGTTCCTGTGGCATTAACTAATGGCGCGTTAAACACCGGTGAAGGCTGTGCTTCCATTTCAGACAGAAATGGCAATTTAATTTTCTATACCGATGGCATTTTTGTTTACAACCGCAACCATCTTCAAATGCCCAATGGCTTTGGGTTATTAGGCGATCCTTCTTCGGCTCAGTCTGCATTAATAGTTCCCCGCCCCGGCTCAAATACAAGGTTTTACATTTTTACTGTTGCTGCCCAGGGAAACGCGGCAGGCTTTAGGTATTCTGAAGTAGATATGGCTTTAAACAGCGGGTTGGGCGATGTGGTGGCCGCGAATAAAAACACGCCATTGTTTACCCCATCTACCGAAAAAGTAACTGCCGTAAAACATGCCAACGGCTTGTATGTGTGGGTTATTGGTCATGGCTTGAATACGAATCGTTATTTTGCTTACCTGGTAGATTGTAATGGCGTGAATGCGCCTGTTACTTCTGATGTTGGTCAGGCAGAAGGCTGGCCGGGGTGGGGTTGTCTCACCGCTTCTCCCGATGGCACAAGGCTTGCCACCGCAATGAG
>CAYSGX010000160.1:0-6248 GCA_964430605.1 uncultured Chitinophagaceae bacterium | reverse complement strand
GCTTATGGTGTGTCTTTTTCGCCTGATAATAATCTGGTGTATGGCCTGAGTATTGGAAATGGCAATATGTATCAATGGAATTTGCAGGCAGGCACGCCCGCAAATATTGTGGCTTCCATAGTGGGCTTGGGTTTGGGGCCGGGAACAGGAAGTCCTTACAGAGGAGGAACCATGCAGATAGGCCCTGATGGAAGAATTTATATTCCACATTATGCTCAACCTTTTTTAGCTACTATCAACAATCCTAATGTGATTGGGGCAGGCTGTAATGTGCAGTTCAATTCGGTTAATCTTTCAGGCAGAAATGCCGTGCTGGGATTACCGCCTTTTATTATGAGTTATTTCGACACCGTTGCAACGGTTAGCTTTTCGGGAAGCTGCGTGGGTGGCGCTACTAATTTTGTTATTTCAGGAAACACCACTTTTCTCGATTCGGTAAGATGGTTTTTCGATGACTCTTCCAGCGGCATTCAGAATACTTCAGCTTTATTAAGCCCCACTCATACTTTTTCAGCTTCAGGAATATTTAATGTGCAATTGATACGCTACATTGATTGCATTGCAGACACTACTATTCAGCCTATAGAAATATTACCGCCACCTGTTGGAAATCAAAATGTTTACATTTGTCCTAATCAGAATTTTACATTGCCCGGTGGCAGTATTGTTTCGGCACAAGGCATTTATAACGATACCATTTCTGATGCAAACGGCTGTGATAGTGTAGTGGTAACTAATATTTCTCATTACCCGGCAGATACGACTTTGTTGAGCGTAACAATATGTGAAGGGCAAAGCCATGTTGCAGGCGGGCAACCCCAAACCACTACAGGCGTTTACAGTGATTTATTACAAAATCAATATGGTTGCGACAGCCTGGCAGTAACTAATTTAACGGTTACGCCAAGAATATTTTTTAATAATGATATAGTTATTTGTGAAGGAGATAATTATGTATTACCCAACGGCAGTTCAGCAAACAGTCAGGGAATTTATAACGATACACTTGTTGCATTAAGCGCTTGCGACAGCATTGTTGTTACCAATCTTTCTGTAATTCCAAGGGTGTTTTTCAATAACGATATTGCTGTATGTCCCGGTGAGAGTTATGTATTACCCAACGGAAATCCGGTAAATACAGCCGGAACTTATTATGATACATTAGTTGCCGCTTCTGCTTGCGATAGTGTGGTTATTACCAATCTTTCAATACTTCCGGTAAACGATACTTTGATAGAAATAAGCATTTGCGAAGGCGACAGTTATTTTGCGGGCGGTCAATTGCAAACCACCGCAGGCAGCTATGTTGATGCACTGCATAATCAGTTTGGCTGCGATAGCGTTGTAACCACTAACCTTACCGTAAACCCTGTTTCATTTTCTGAAATATTTGATACTATTTGTAATTATGAATTTTATACGCTTCCTTCAGGAAATATTATTAACGTAAGTGGAGTTTACACAGACACTTTAGCAAATGCTTTTCTGTGCGATAGTATTATTACCACTTATTTACAGGTACTCATTCCCGATTCGTCTTTCAGAGATATTACCGTATGTTATGGCGATTCATTTTTTGTTGCTAATAGTTTTCAAACAGTGTCAGGTATTTATGTTGAAACGTTTCCCAGTGCGGGAAGATGCGATAGTTTTTCGATTACTAACCTTACCGTGTTAAATCCTTTTTCTTTTGAAAGAGACATTTACGTTTGCTACGAAAAATCATTTTTCGTGGGTGGTGAAGAGCAAAGCAATCCCGGGGTGTATTACGATACCTTATTTTCCGCTTTGGGTTGCGATAGCTTAATCATAACCAATTTTATTACTTCTTACGATGACAGTTGCGGCTGTGAGTCTTATTTTATTCCGAACGCTTTTTCGCCCAATGGCGATGGCGAAAACGACTTCTTTGAAATTTACGGAGGTTGTTTTAAAGATTATTATTTCAGTATTCACAATCGCTGGGGCGAAAAGGTTTTTGAAACAGAAAACCCGAGAGATAAATGGAATGGCAGCTATAAAGGAAATCCGCAGTCTTTAGGAGTATATGTTTACTATTTGAGAGGTACTACTTTTAATAATATTCAGCATAAAAAGAAAGGTAGCATTACGTTGATTCGGTAATTTTATTTCAATTACTTGAAATTCAATTATTTAGAGCAAATAATTTCAAATTTTTACCCTCTTGTAAAAAATCTGGTAAATCATCAGTTTTTATTCCATAAAATTATGTTTTTCAGTAGTTTATGTTAATTATTGTAACATTCTAAAATTCTCTGTGGCTAATTGTTGTTTTTTCAGCCAATTCAATCCATATTTGTGCCCCAGCCAAATTATGATTATCGCAAAAACATGGACTAAACACATTTTCTGTCTCGAAGGAGACTGGAATGAAGATTTACGCAAAAAAAACAGCGTAATATCTGCCCTTGATTTTTTGCATGTAAATTCCAATATTAAATACATTCATCGCCACGCTTCTACTAAAGAAGAAATTGCCAACAGACTGGTGGAGTTTAACAAAAAGAAATATTCCGACTACAACATTTGTTACTTCGCTTTTCATGGCGAGCCTAATAAAATTAAAGTGGGTCGTGAATTAATGACTTTAGATGAATTATCTGAAATAGCAGGCGACACACTGAAAGGTAAAATTGTACACTTCGGCAGTTGCAGTTCTTTAAGGCTGAATAAAAGATACATTGAGCGGTTTCTGAAAAAAACACAGGCGCTTTGTGTATCGGGTTATAAGTTAGATTTTTCTTTTGTGCCCGGCACGGTGTTAGACTTGTTGTTGTTTGAAATGTGCCAGCGTTATAAAAACATTATTTGCATTGAGCGCGATATGCGCTTTTACTACGGAAAATTAATGCGCGAACTGGAATTTTCTATGGCCTATTTAGATTCTTCGGGCAAAGCCAATATTACTGCTCCGGGGCAACGCATTAAAGGCACGGGGTTTGTACCTTACGGGCAATAATTTTTTTTAGCATACACTTTTATTGGCACTCAACACTTTAGCTGCATAACTCGTAGCGGATTTACCCTTGTTTTTATTTTTTTTCGTACTGAAAAAATTCATTTTTAAACATGCGCATTGTAAAATTCGGAGGCTCATCGGTTGCCACTCCGCAACGGGTTAAAGAAGCTGTTCAAATTATTCAAACAATAAAAAAACAACACAAAGAAATAGCTATTGTAATTTCCGCTTTTGGCGGTGTAACCGATGAATTATTGAAACTTTGCGATTTGGCTTTACAGGGAGAAGAACAATTTAAACCTGTATATAAACAACTGGAAAAACGTCATTGCGATGCGGTGAAAGGTTTGGTAGCCTTAAAACGCCAGCCACAAGTATTGGGCAATGTGATTCAAGCCATGAATCAGTTGTATGATATATGCAAAGGCATTTCGCTTATTAAAGAACTTTCTCCAAAAACAAAAGATTTAGTGGTAAGTTTTGGTGAAAGGCTTTCAGCCTATATTGTAAGCGAAGCTGCCAAAGAAATCATTAAAGACGCGCAATTTTTAGATGCACGGAACGTAGTAAAAACCGACAGCAACTTTGGTTATGCTAAAGTGAATTTTGAAAAAACCAACATGCAAATACGAAATTATTTTAAGCAAAATAAAGGCACACATATCATTACAGGTTTTATTGGCTCAAACGAAAACAATGAAATTACCACGCTGGGCAGAAGCGGCTCTGATTACACTGCTTCTATTTTTGGCGCGGCATTAAAAGCAAGCGCCATTGAAATTTGGACCGATGTTGACGGCATTATGACCACCGACCCTCGACAGGTGAAACAAGCGTTTCCTGTTCCCGAAATGACTTATGAAGAAGCGATGGAGCTTTCGCATTTTGGCGCGAAAGTAATTTTCCCTGCCACTATGCGTCCGGCTATGCAGGCAAAAATTCCTATTTGGGTAAAGAATACTTTTAACCCTACTTTTCGCGGCACCTTAATAACCAATAAATCAACCGACACTACTCATATTGTAAAAGGCATTTCATCGCTCAACAATATTTGTTTATTGAATATTGAAGGCAGCGGCATGGTAGGTGTAACGGGTGTTTCGGGCAGGTTGTTTACGGCTGTTTCGCGCGAAAAAATAAATGTGATTTTAATTTCGCAGGCATCTTCAGAACACTCTATTTGTATTGCGGTAAACGAGGGCGAAGCCGATAAAGCCAAGCGTATTATTGAAGAAGAATTCCGGTTTGAAATTAAAGCAGGGCAAATTGATGAAGTGGCAACACAGCGCGATATGTGCATTGTGGCTATTGTGGGCGAAAATATGAAACACTTGCCGGGCACTGCTTCTAAGATGTTTGCCGCGTTGGGTAAAAATGGGGTGAACATAGTAGCCATCGCGCAAGGCTCTACCGAGAAAAATATTTCGGCAGTTATCGCTGCTAAAGACCAAACGAAAGCGCTCAATACTTTACACGAAGCCTTCTTTCTTTCCGATAAAAAAGTGTTGAATTTATTTGTGCTGGGGCCGGGCTTGGTAGGCGGAAAAGTGTTAGACATTATTGAAAAACAACGCAAGCATTTAGCCGAACATCATTTAATAGATTTAAAAGTAATAGGCATAGCCAATTCGAGTAAAATGTATTTCGATGATAATGGCAATGCGCACATCACCTGGAAAAACAAATTGCAAACCAATGGCATCGCAATGGATTTGAAACAGTTTGTGGCACAAATGCGGCAACATAATTTGCCCAACAGCATTTTTGTTGATGCCACTGCCAGCGATAACCCTATTCCGTTTTACGAAAAAATACTTGCCTCAAGCATTTCAATTGTTACACCCAACAAACGGGCTTGCTCCGGCAAATATGAGTATTACAAAAAACTGAAGCAGCTAAGTGTGCGCCACAATGCTAAATTTTTGTTTGAAACCAATGTAGGCGCGGGGCTTCCGGTTATCAATACTTTAAACGATTTGCTGATGAGTGGCGATGAAGTGCTGAAGATTGAAGCGGTGGTTTCAGGTACGCTCAATTATTTGTTTTATCATTTCGATGAAGGAATGAGCTTTTCAGAATTATTGCTGAAAGCGAAAGAATTGGGCTACACCGAACCCGACCCAAGAGATGATTTAAGCGGTATGGATGTGGCACGCAAAATTTTGATTTTGGCTCGTGAGTGCGGCAGTAATTTAGAGCTGAAAAATGTTTCGGTAGAAAATTTAGTGCCTGCCAATTGCAGAAAAGCAAAAACCGTTGACGAGTTTTTTGCAGCCTTAAAGCAAACTGAAAATATTTTCACCGGGCGATTAATGAAAGCCAAAAAGAAAAACTGCAAGCTGAAATATATTGCCACTTTTGAAAATGGGAAAACCACTACGACATTGAAAGAAGTGAACGAGTTGCACCCTTTCTATTCATTGGCAGGCACTGAAAACAGTTTTTGTTTCACTACGCAACGCTACCGGCAATATCCGTTAGTGGTAAAGGGTCCGGGCGCAGGTGCAGAAGTAACAGCCGCAGGTGTTTTTGCCGATGTGATTAAGATTGCGAACAGTTAGTTTTTGAAGTTGGAAAGAAGAGTAGTGAGTGAACATTTATAACAATTTTCGTTTCAAAACGAAAAATATTATAATAATCCTCGTTTTCAAACGAATATTATTATGAAATTAACAAACACCGTAAACTATGCCTGAATCGATAAAAATATTTGCGCCTGCAACAGTGGCCAATGTGGCTTGTGGTTTTGATGTATTAGGCTTTGCCGTAGATGCTCCGGGCGATGTAGTTACCATGAAACTTACCGATAAGCCGGGCATAAATATTATTTCCATAAAAGGCGATGGCGGCAGGTTGCCTTTAGCAGCCGAAAAAAATACGGCAGGTGTCGCGGTGAATGCGTTTTTACAACACTTAAATATTCAGCAAGGGGTAGAAATCGCCATTGAAAAAAACCTGCCTTTGGGTAGTGGCATGGGTTCAAGCGCGGCAAGTTCGGCAGCGGCAGTAGTGGCAATAAATGAATTGTTAGATACACCTTTAACCAAAGAACAATTAGTGCCATTCGCGATGGAAGCCGAGCGCATTGCCTGTGGCGCTGCCCATGCCGATAATGTGGCTCCTGCCATTATGGGAGGCTTTGTTTTAATTAGAAGTTACGCCCCTTTAGATTTAATAAAAATTCCAACACCCGCTAATTTATTTTGTACGGTAATAACACCCGATATTGAATTAAGAACCGAAGATGCCCGCAAAGTTTTGAAGCAAG
>CAYSGX010000159.1:3170-7002 GCA_964430605.1 uncultured Chitinophagaceae bacterium | reverse complement strand
GTATTGCTTCAGGAAGCCCACTTTGTTATAAAGGTTTTTCAGATTAAATTCTCCGTTTAATCTTTGGTCTTGTGTGTTGCCAATGGTATTGCCCAACGGGTTGGCAATAATTTCCTGATTGGCATTGGCGAAAAGTGGCGCGGCTGTCCAAGTATATGCGGTGCTGTAGCCTGCCCTTATCTGCACCCAATCTAAAATCGGAATTTTATTTATCGGCAATGTATAATTACCATTTACCGTGTGGGTGTAACGGGTGTTTCTGCCAAATTGCAAAATATTATTCCATAGCGAATCTTTCTTTTCCTGGGTATCTAACTTGCCCGGTGGCTCGTCTATGCGGGCATTATTAGCCGCAGTGAAATCTATAGTTAAAGATTTAAACGGATTGTATTGCAAGCCATAAAACCTATCCCATGTAAATGTTTTGAAATAAGTAGGCTCTACTTCAAATTCATCGGTTGGGTCGAGGTTACGCAACTTTTGCTCGCCAAATTGCCTGTTCCAGTCTGAAGTGAAATTCAAACCACTTGGCATAAAATTAAAGTTGATGTCTTTAATAATATCGTAGTTTTTATTCTTCGATTTTATGAGCTTGGCAAGTGGCGTAATGTAAACCGTTTTAGGCGCATGGTTGTAACCCACTGTTGCTTTATGCCGTTTCAGTTTGTCGAATTCTATGATGGGCGAGCTTCTGTCGGTAACCGTGTAGGCATAGGTGAAATTCAGGTTTTCTACATCATAAAATCTTGGTTGCCTTTCTGAGTTGGTTCTTATTTTTCTTACGTTGGTAAAGTTTAAACTCTTAATGGTAGTAATATCCTGAACACTTCTGCGATAATCTCTTCTTTCATCACCTTCCAACCGGTCTAACATCATCTTCACAGGAACATCAAATTTATAAGGGTCGAACTGTGGCGTGCTGAACGATTGAGAGATGCTCGCATACATCGGCAAACGAATACCCGATTTCTGCGGAAGGAATTTACCTAATTCAAAATTTCCCGCTGCATCATACTGAAAGAAATTATCTCTGAAACGTTGCGCCACACGCTGGTCAACCTGACCAAATCCTTGCTGATGATAATTAGCTGAAAACAATACCGTACCTAAATCGGCCAATTGTGCTTCCATTCTTCCCTGAGCCGCCCAACCGCCTTTTTCATCAATACCATTTAAGCGCAATTCATTAAACCATATTTCGGCACATTTAGGCAAGCCGTCATCGCTCTCGTTGCCGGTGGCTTTAGGGTTGCGAATACCCAACATGGCATTTTCCACATACCCTAAATCAGGATTTCCTAAAATGGTAAGCCTGTTGCCTCTGGCATCAACAATAGAAAATGGCGAGTTAATTGGCGCGCCTGAATCATCTCTTAATAATTTAAGATTAATAAGGCTGTCGAGCAATAAATCCAATTCATTTATTTCGGGCCAAACAAGCCTTGCGTCTGATGTGCCATCAGGAGTAACAGTTAAAGGAATTTCATACTCGTAAAAGTTCTGTGTAAAATCTTGCCCTAAACGAATGAAGGCGGTTAAATCGCCATCTCTTAACGGCTGCTCGCCCGGGCGCGACTCTAAGTGAACAAACATTTTAATGCGGTCGTAATAGCGCATATCCATGTTGAGCTGTTTGGTAACGGCACGGGCATCGCCATCCAGTAAATTACATACCTGCAACGATAACGACTGTTCGTTTTGCAGCGCATTGATATTTTGCGCGCTTAAATTTTGCTCTCTTTGTATGCCTTCGGGCATTACATAAGGTATAGGTGTCCTGTCGCCATTTTCTTCAACGCTTACGGCAATAACATTAAAGAAAGTTTGGTCGGCAAAATCTTGTGGTACATATTCTCCCGGTTCCTGTAAAGTAAATAAATACCTTCTCCATTGGTTGCGCACCAAATCAACTTTCGCAAAACGCACAATAACCGAATCTTCAAAGCCGGTTAAGAACATGCGCATAAAACGAATAGACCTGAAATCGGAAATGCCGCCAATGGCCCTTTCATATTCACGTACCGGAATTTTAAACTGATACCATTTTACCGCTTCAGTATTGCCATTAGCCAAACGCACGGTAGATTCTTTAATATCTACAATATTATTTCTGCCTACCTGCAAATCTTGTGGACTCAACGGAATACGATACTGAAAATATTGCTCGCTTTTATTTGAAGTAAAATCGCGGTTTAAATCTTCACCATCGGGCGTGTTGGTTTGTGCTTGCGCAATGCCGGTGCCTGTTGAAACCGGTGAATTTCCTTGCTGCCCATTGAAGTTTTTATAGCGGCCCAAAATTGAGGTTTGGCTGTTATCATAACTTTGGTCTAAGAAATATTTAAAATTATCACCCGATGGATCGGCTTGCAATTTAGCAAAAGCTTCGGGGGTTAATATGCCTTGTAAACTATTAAGTATTGCGGCAAACTTTTGTATTTCATCTACATCATTCAGCCCGTCTAAACCCACATCTTGAAACTGGCGCACCGCAGGGTCGTTATCAAAAGCATTTACAATATTTTGTTGTGTAGGCACTCTTCCCCAAACGGTTTCTTCGTAAGGAATACCGCTTCCGGGAGCAGTCAATCCATTTTCAAAAAAGTATTTCGAGTCTCTTAAAATATCTTCTGAAATATTACCCAGGTTAATGTGTAACTCGCCTGAGTTATCATCGTTTTCAATGAATGGATCTAATATCCAAAACTCAATAAATTCTACGTTAGAATTTTCAAAATCGTTATTATCAATCGCCCTCATTACGCCACCCCAACGTGAACGTGGCGATTTCAAAGTACCATCGGGGTTTAATCCCGCGGAAAATCCAGGCTCGCCATTTATTTTATTTTCAAAATTATAAGGGCCTCTTTCATTGGGGTAAAAAGCTAAATCTAAAGTGATGATGTTGTTTACAACACCCGGTTGCAGATTGGTTCTGTTAGGGAAAATTTCATTCTGAAAAACTTCGCGTACATAATGCGATGATTGCATTTCTTTATCATCGGCAATATGCTGTGGTGTTTGGTTGTTATTGCGCAAGAAGAGCGGGTCTATATTATACCACGCCAGTTTCGCACGGTTCATTCCGTAGGTTAAATCATCTATCAATTCAGCTTCGGGAAACAAAATATTACCCCTTCTGTCTAATGCCCCGCGAGGCGTTGAAGCCATTACCCATGCGTTGGCGGGGAACTTTAAATCGTAGCTGTTGCTGGTGCCTTCAAAATCATCTACATACACCAAGCCACCATCTTTGCCGATGGCTTTATTGTAGCCCGGCTTTAAATACGCTACCTCTCCCGCTGCGGTAAATGAAGAAATTTCTTTGGTTTTATATAGCGGCAACTTATCTACCAGCCAGGTTAAAAATCTCGATTGTGTATTGTAATTAAAATCAAAACCGTAAATGGTGTTTGAAATAGGGTCATCGCCAATATTTACTTTTTGGGTAAACGGCCTTTCTTTCAGGTGCAACATGGTGGCGCCCAGGTTAAATTTGTCTGACACCCGGTAATCTAAACGGTTTCCGATAAATGTTTTTTGCTGAAAACCAAACAGGGCGTTGTTTTCAAATGCCACATTAATAGGTACGCCCGAATTCAGGATACCTTCGTTCAGCACTTTTATTCTGCCCAAAGAATAATCTATGGTATAGTCCACATTTTCTACTAAACGATTTCCGCCTGCGGTAACAATTACCGAGCCTTGCGGAATGTTAAACGCGCCTAACGATATATCGGAAGAACTGCTGGAACGATAACTGCCCCGCATGATATACCGGTTTTTCTCGGGGAATTGCTGCGCTATGAAACGGGTAGAATCATAGAGCACA
>CAYSGX010000159.1:0-3160 GCA_964430605.1 uncultured Chitinophagaceae bacterium | reverse complement strand
ATTTATCGGCCAATTGTGTTTCGCTAGGCGCGAATTGTTTTCTTAAATCATCGCCAAAAGGCTCTAAAACAGGAAACACTAATCTTCCTGTATTCGGAATAATAGTTACACCCGGGTAAAAATCAAATACGCCATCGGGTTGCGGGTCGCGCTGGTTATTCAGGTTATCTAAGTTCAGCAAACGAATTAATAACTTGCCTTTTGGCTCACCTTCAGGAATAAATCTTTTGTAGCCGCCACCCGGGTCTTGATAATAAATATCTAAACGGAAATCTTCTTCGCTCACCTGAAACGCTCCTAAAGAATACACGTTTTTCATCATCAAATCCCACAGCGGAATTGCCGGTTTGTTGGCGGTGCTTTTCAGCATTTTTAATAATAACGGCTTTTTTTGAAGGGTATCAATAGTGCCATCATTGGTAAAATCGGGCGAAACATCTTGCGCGAACTCTCCTACTTTCAATACCTCGCCATTATAAGTGTATTCATAGGCTACACTTAAAATTTCATCGGGAAACAATTGCTGGTTTAAAGAGATATAACCCAACTGAGAATTCAGGGTATATTCATTAGGGTTCAGCCTGCGACAGAAAGCTTTTTCAAAATCTTCTACCTGGTTATAGCCCAATTGCGATAAGCGGATTTCTGCCGAGCTTGAACGCACCACCGCATCGTTATTAATTTGTCCGAATAAGGTGTTGGCGCTGTTTTCAGGCCTTGTTCTACCGGGAATAGTAGTTACTAAATCGCCTCTGTAAACACGCTCAGGTTCTGCCAAATCAGAAAAACCAATTACTTCGCGTACATTTTGAAATATACCGGTTCTGTTGGTTACCCATACTTCAATACGGGTAATATTTACCAATGAGGTAATATTGGGCATGGTAGAAAGCGCCTGATTGTATTGTTCGCGGAAGAAGTGTGAAAGGAAAAAGTGGCGGTTTTCGTCATACTGGTCGGCAAAAATTTCAAACCGCTGAATTTGTGTGCCGTTTTGAATTTGCAGGTTTTCTGATTTTGAGCGTTGCTGCGAAAGCACCGTAGAAATTCTCAACCTGCCAAATTGTAATTGAGTGGCAATACCAAATAAACTTTGCGAACCCCTGATTAATGATGTGGTTAACGGGAAGGTAACGTTACCCGCTTCAATATTCTTGATAATATCATCTTCTTTACCCTGGTAATTCAGCTTAATCTGATTTTCAAAATCGAAAGTGGCCTGAGTGTTATAGTTAAAATTCAGCTTTAGTTTGTCGCCAATATTACCCACTACGTTAATATTGATATTCATATCAAAATCAAAACCGCCCTGCCTACGCTGGCGTTCGGCTAAAATGGGGTTATCTATTTTTTGGTAATTGCCGCCTAAAGTAAGGTCTATATTTCCCGAAGGTTTTATTTCAACCTTCATGCCGCCAAACAACTTATCGAAGCCCACATTTTCTACCACCAGATTTGGCACAGCGTTTTTATTTTCTACCAGCGAAAGCGCGTCTGAGCGTTCTTTCCAATATTCTTTTAGCGCCTGCTTGCGCTCATAATCACGATATTCATCAAAAGTCATGTAAACGGGCGGTTTCACATCTCTGCCGCCTACTTTTTCAGAAATGATATACATATTCATTTCCGGGTCGTATTCAACTTCTTTTTTTACGATGCCGGGATCGTCTAAATAAAAAGGGTTATTGCCGCCCCCGGTTACGTGGTCGCCTTCTCTATCCTGAATAGGGTAAGGTAAATCTATTTTAGGCTTTTCCTCAACCGGCTGCTGGCTGGTTTCGGTAGAATCGGGGAAATCGTAATAGTGATTCATAGGCTCGAAAAGCCCTGCGAAACGGTGGTTTCGGGCAGTAAGCGAAGCCACAAGCACTAAAAAAGCCGTACCCGCAAGCAGAGATATATATCGTTGCTTTATCACTTATTTCTTCTATAACAGTTTTAGCGCTTTTTTAATCAATTCCTCAACCCCACTTATATTATTTTCTGAATTTGCCGCCTGATTTATCGCTTTTTCGGCAGAAGCACGGGGAAAGCCCAAAGCAAGCAGGGCAGATAACGCCTCTTCCTGAAAACTATTGCCTTTAGTGGCCGACATTGTTTCAGAAGATGCGGTTTTTGCCACTTTATCGCGCAATTCTAATATTATTCTTTGAGCCGATTTTGGCCCAACGCCTTTTATAGACTGAACCGTTTTAACATCGCCCGCCAAAATAGCTCTTTGTATTTCTGAAGGCGCTAATGAAGATAATGCCATGCGGGCTGTTGACGGCCCTATGCCCGAAACAGAGATTAATTGCACAAACAGGTTTTTTTCCAGTTCATCGGCAAAACCATAAAGGGCAAGGCTGTTTTCGGTTACATGATAATAAGTGTGTATTAGTTGCTTTTCTTTATCCTGCACCTGCGAATAGGTGTGCAGGCTGATATTTACCAGATAACCTATTTGATTACATTCTATAATCAGATAGGTTGGGCTTTTAAACGTTATGGTACCGTTAAGATAAGCTATCATCAGGTTGTATTAGTAATATGCAAATTTCGACAAAGGTATAGATTTATAAGGCTTCGCACAATTGTAAAGGCTTACGAATAAGCACTTATTTTTACAACACCATTACAGGCTGAATAATATTTAATACAAACTTTGAGATTTTATACCATTTTGATTTATTATTTCAGTCCAAATTAATGTCGCCTTCTGAGAAGAAATCCCTCGCCTTTAGTTTAATACTTTTGGTGTCCTTTGTGGTTAAGTTTTTTTATCACTAAGGTTTCACAAAATACACTAAGTGCTGAGTCTGTTTGGTGTCGGACGGCTTCCTGTTTTAGAAAACTCACAACCCGGCAAAGTAATTTTCAATCCCTGTCGGGAAAGCCGCAACAACGGTTTAGAAAGCTGACGGCCGCGAAAAGAAATTTAACATACAGGTTTAGAAAGTTATCATGCGGGCTGAGTATTATGCTGTCCGGGCTGAGTGTTTTGGCATCCCGTTTACGTCCTGTCGTGTAGACACATCTTTTTTATATAAACCACAACTTGTACCGGTTATTTCGGTATAAAAACATAGTTGTTATGTCTTCGTTTCATAGTGCTTTGACTTTATTATTAAAGTGTGAGTCTGCTATTGTATCCCGCTTGCCGGGACTATGTTTCGCTTAA
>CAYSGX010000158.1:2190-7011 GCA_964430605.1 uncultured Chitinophagaceae bacterium | reverse complement strand
GCTTTTGAAAATAAAAAGTCCTTTTGTCAAAAAAAGCAGCGGGTTTTAACCCGTTACAAGAGAGCAAATTCAAGGTTTCAAACAGTAATGATTTTTAATCTCACTTTTCGGTTCGTAACACCTGCAATACGAAATTCGATATTACAAATGTAGAATAGCAGGAGTTTAGAGAGAAAATCCATTGCCGTTAGGCTTTAGCCAACGGCAGCCTTAAAACAAATTCACATAGCCAAAATGAATTTTTGCGGCACGGAAATTAATGCCTGTGCCTTGTTGTGAGCCTAGCGCATAGCTTACCGAAAATATACCCGCTTTGGTAGCAAAGGCAATACCTGCGCCAAAGCCATAAGGAAAATCGTTGCGATATTCTCTGTTGGTTTTTGATTCGGTATAAGCTACATCGCCAAAAATATTGAAGTAAGAATTTTGGTCTAACAGAAAACGATACTCAAGTGTGGCAAGATGAAACATAGAAGCGAAAATAGATTCTTCATCAAAACCTCTTAAATGTTTGGTGCCGCCTATGCGATACATCTCGTTTATAAATACTTCATCTGAAATTATGGTGCCGCCTGTTAAACCAGTTTTAATAGTGTTTCGTGCAGTGAGCTGCCAATATTTTTCGAGCCGGTAATCTAATTTATACTGAATAGATTTATTGGGAATACTGTCATATAGCCATGCGAAAGTTTGTCCCGCATTTTCAGGATCCTGAACAGAAGCAATGGTGTTGTTTACAATTATTCTGCGGTTACCCGCGCCACCTCTCAGTTTTATAATGTAACCTTTAGTAGGGTTAAAACGATAATTCAGTTTTTCAAAATAATATTCCAAACCATACAATATCCTTCTGGTATCGAGATATTCAGGAAGCTTTCTGTTTACAATTATTTCATTGGTATCTACAGTAATAATGTTTGAAAACCTGCCGTTCACAAATGCTTTGAAATAGTTTCCGCCTACAAATAAATAGCTCAGGCCTGCATCCCAATCTACATCTAAAAACAAAGTGTCGCGCCTGTATAACCTGATGCCTGCATCAATCCCAAAAGGCAATGAAACGATATATGGAAATGAAAAGCCCGCATCTAAATTCTGTGTGCGAGGCTGAAGCTTACGCCAGTTCAGCCTAAGATTTTCACCAAAACCAAAAGGGCTTAACAGATTCACATTGGCTTCACCGGTAATTAATAATTTTCCGGTTACATCATTATTGGGCAAAAAGCCTACTAAAAAATCAAACTGGCTCGACTTCTTACTGCCCAAATTAAAAACAGGTTTTGCTTCATCGCCCGAAAAAATAATTTCAGTTGGTTTTTCAATAGTTAAAAAACTAAGTTGTCTCAACCGGCTATCTATTTTTTTCGCGTTGCTCTCGTTATATAAGCTGCCTGCTTTTATGCCGAGATAGTTGTAGAGATAGTATTTCGATATTTTTGAATCGCCATTCAATGTAATGGTATCATATCTGAACAACTGGTTTTTTTCTACATACAGTGCCGCGCTTATTTTCTCGCTTTCAATAACAATGCTATCGAGCCTCACCACCGCAAAAGGGTAGCCGTTGTTTTCCAGTTCGTTTAAAATTTTATTGCACAGCCCGCTTACTTCTTTATAGTTAAAGGGTGTGTTAGAATAAAATTTTTCTTTGTAAGAAACACTGCCTGTAAGTTGCTTGCCGGCATTTCCGGCAGAAAGCAGCAGCCATTCATACTGGTTGCCCATTGTTAAATAAGCGGTTACTGAATTTTCGGTTTCGGCAATACTATCGAAAGAAGCCGTGAGATAACCTTTGTCGTAAAACGCAAGCAACATTTTCTGCATTTCCTGCTGCAACTCGCCCAGGCTGTTGTGTTGCTTTTTATACTTTATTTTTTTGAAGGCTTCCGTTTCGCTTTCTTCAATGATAATCTGAAGCGTAAAGTCATTGGCAAAAACACTTGCATTGCACAGCAATAAAATAAAGCCCCAAAAAATCAATATTTTCCGCATCGGGTGAAAAAGCAAGTGTTTGCCAATTTACAAATCGTTTTCTTTGTATTTATATTCTACAACAAATTTATGGCAGGTATTTATATTCATATTCCTTATTGTAAAGTAGCTTGCCACTATTGCAATTTTCATTTTTCTACCAATAGCAGCACCCAAAACGATTTTGTTGCGGCTTTGTTGTTGGAGATTTCGTTGCAGAAAGAATATTTACAAAACGAAAAAATTGAAACCATATACTTTGGTGGCGGCACACCTTCGGTGTTGAGCAGTGTGGCTTTAGAAAAAATATTAGATGCACTCCATCAAAATTTTGCTGTCGTTTCTGAAGTGGAAATTACCTTGGAAGCCAACCCCGATGATGTTTCAAAAGAAAGAATTTCCGAATGGAAGCAATCGGGCATTAACCGTTTCAGCCTGGGCATTCAATCTTTTTTCGATGAAGATTTGCAATGGATGAATCGCTCGCATAATGCCCACAATGCGAAAGTTTGTTTGCAGTGGATTTGCGAAGCGGGATTTAACAATACCAATATTGATTTAATTTATGGCATACCCGGCATGAGTGCCGAAAGATGGCAACAAAATCTCGATACCTTTTTAAGTTTTGATATGCCGCATTTATCGGCTTATTGCTTAACGGTTGAACCCAAAACCGCGTTAGATAAAATGGTGAAAACCGGAAAGTCGGCAACTACCAACGATGCGCAAGCTGTCCTGCATTTTGAAATGCTTATAAACTTTATGCGGAATAACGGTTACGAGCATTATGAAATTTCTAATTTTTCAAAAGCCAATCAATATTCAAAACATAATACCGCTTATTGGTTTGGAAAAAAATATCTGGGCTTGGGGCCTTCGGCACATTCTTTTAACGGCAATAGCAGGCAATGGAATATTTCCAATAATAATGCTTACATCAAAAGTTTGTTACAAAAAAATGAATTGCCTTTTGAAGAAGAGCAACTTTCAATTGCCAATCAGTTTAACGAATTATTAATGACAAGGCTGAGAACACAATGGGGCATAGATTTGCAGTTGCTGCAACAGAAATTTTCCGCAGCGATAATAAATGAATTGCAAAACGATATGCAGCCTTATATAGAATCTAACCATTTGAAAATCGAAAATCAGGTATTAACGATTACCCCGAAAGGAAAATTTATTGCCGATAAATTAATAAGCGATTTGATGATGATTGATGAATAGCAGTTTGCAATAGACTTCTTCAGAAAATAGTGTACTGCATTTGACGGGCGTTTGTCATGCTGACGATAGGAAGCATCTCTAAATTATTAAGAGATTCCTCGTTCCTCGGAATGACAACGCACATTTTCCGAAGAAGTCTCCTAAAAATTATGCTGAACAATACGTTGATTATTATCACCTTCCGGCAATTGATAATTTTCCATCTTTGAAAAAAATATTTCATCATGAAAGACGGAGTTTACTATAGCGATTATCTGCAACTGGATAAAATATTAAATGCGCAGGCATTAGAAAGCGATAAAGCGCCCAATCAACATGCACACGATGAAATGCTGTTTATTGTTATTCATCAATCGTATGAATTATGGTTTAAGCAATTGCTTTTTGAAGTAAGCTCGGTTTTAGAAATTTTGTCGCAACCCAATATTCAGGATAATTCGCCCGATTTATATACGGTAAACCATCGCCTGAAACGCTGTGTAACGATTCTGAATGTACTGGTTCATAAAGTAGATATTATAGAAACCATGACTCCGCTCGATTTTCTTGATTTCAGAAATATGCTGCGCCCCGCATCGGGTTTTCAAAGTATTCAGTTTAAATTGCTGGAAGCCTTTTTAGGTTTGAAAATGGAAGCAAGGCATGGCAGGGAATATTACACCAGCCAGCTAAAACCCGAAGACACCGAAATAATTAAGAAAGCGGAAAACACCAAGCCTTTGTTAGCCTTAATAAACGAATGGCTGGAGCGTATGCCGTTTTTCGACAACCCGAAATTTTGGGATAATTGGAGTAGCGATATCGCGCAACATCCTTTCTGGAAAAACTATATGGCGGTGTATGAAAAAAGCTTAACCGAAGGCGAAACATTCAACCTGGAGCGTTTTAGAGAATTGGTATTAAGCGATACAAAAAAAGAGGAATGGGCTTTAAGCCCTAAAGCAAGAAGAGCGGCCTTGTTCATTATGCTTTATCGCGATTTTCCTTTAATGCAGTTGCCTTATAATTTGCTGAATGTTTTGCTGGAAATTGATAACGGCTTGTCATCGTGGCGCTATCGTCATATCAATATGGTGCATCGCATGATTGGCACCCGGACCGGGACAGGCGGCAGCACAGGCAAAGGTTACTTAAAAGGCGCGGCCGAAAAGCATTACATCTTTGCCGAGTTTGCCGAACTCACTTCTTACTTAATAGAAAGAAATAAATTGCCGCAACTGTCGCAAGCGCTTAGAGCCAATATGGGCTTTGGCGGTTAGTTTAATGATAAAACAGGGTTTGTAAAATACTGCTTTGGTTTTAATTGATTGCTCTGCGCAGATGGTGCCTGCAAGTTCGGACATTTGTAATTATAAATCTCAAGTGTTCGAAACCTTGAAAAACGGTATTTTTTGAGCGGACTTTAGTCCGCTTTTTAAAGCAAAAAATCCTTTTATCAAAAAAATGCCATAGGTTTTAACCTGTGGCAAAAGGCAAAAACAGGGTTTCGAACGAGTCGTGTCATGGTGAGCTTGTCGAACCATATTGGGCAGCCTGCGCACTACCCTTCGACAACTTGTCCCGAACTTGATTCGGGAGGCTCAGGGTGACAACGCACATTTTCCGAAGAAGTCTAATGATTAT
>CAYSGX010000158.1:0-2180 GCA_964430605.1 uncultured Chitinophagaceae bacterium | reverse complement strand
TCTATCTGTGCAGGCAGCCGTTATTATCTTATTCTTTTCTCATGTTTATGGTTATATTTATAATCGGTCGCTGTTGTAATATGATGTGAAGCGAATAATAAACTAAAACCCACTACCATGAAAAAACTTATTCTTACCGCAGCATTTTCTTTTTGCATGTTGTTTGCAAATGCGCTTACCATTGTAGGTTTCGATACTATCCCGTTTTGTAATTATAATAACAGCCCGGGAGGATTCTGTCCGGTAATTACGGGAGGAACCCCGCCATATCAGTATACATGGAGCAATGGAGAAACTGCTCAATGTATTTCTGCATGGGGCTGGGTAGGCACTTATCATTTAACTATAACCGATGCGGTTGGATTAACCGCCACAAATCAGTTTACGGCAAGTCCTGCTCCCGCTAACCCGACAGTCCGTGTAAAAACCAATTTTATTCCCGAAACATGCAGTGATGCAGATGGAAAGATATGGTTTGAAATAATGGGAGGAACGCCACCTTACAATATTCAACTGTATGATAATGCAAATAATGTTTACAACATTATAAATCATTCTGACACGGTTACCAATCTTTCATTCAGAGATTATTTCTTTAGCATTACCGATGCCAACGGTTGCATAGGAATTGACACGCAGTCTTTCATATTTGAAATTGGCGCAATAGGAATATGGGGATTCCGTTTACCTAAAGACCTTCCTTATTCCTACACTATTTCCAAAACCGACCATAATTGCCCGCAGTTGGGCAGCGCGGCTGTTCATGCAATGGGCGGTGTGCCGCCCATGCTGTATGAGTGGAATACAGTTCCGCCCCAGTTCACCGATTCGGTGGGCGGGCTTACGGCAGGTTTATATACTGTTACCATCAGCGATGGCACTGCCGGATGCTCAATAACCGAAACAATAAATATTGCCAATTTAAATCCTTTAAATGCCTCTACAACCTCAACGCCCGAACTGTGTAATTTTCAAAACGGCACTGCCACCATTGTTCCGCAAAACGGCACACCGCCATATACTTATTTATGGAACACCGTGCCCATTCAAACTACTGCTACGGCTACCAATCTTTCACAGGGAAACTATAGTGTTACCCTGTCAGATGCCAATCTTTGCAGCGCGGTCAGGAATATTACTGTCGGATATACTTCGCCCGTGCAGCCCAACCCTGTAGCCACCAACGAAATATGTGGCGATGGCAGCGGCAGCGTAACGCTTACACCCGTGTTAGGAACACCGCCCTATTCTTATAGCTGGTCTGTTAGCGGTACTACAAATGTTATAGGTAATCTCAGTCAGGGTAATTATTCTTTTACTATTGACGATGCGCAAGGCTGTTCTGTTGCAGGTGTGGCACAAGTGCGTGATGTGCCGTCTTTTAATGCAGTGATTACGGCAGTTTCCGCAACCTGTTTAAGTTCCGGAAGCGCAACGGTGAATGTAACGGGCAATTCAGCGCCATACACTTATTTGTGGAACACCAATCCACCGCAAAATACCGCCACCGCCACGGGCTTGCCGGCAGGGTTTTATAGGTGCACCATTACCGATGCCGACAACTGCATTTCGGTGCAAGGTATAACAGTGCAATACGACCCGTTGGTGCAGGCAAATCTTTCGCCCGCAAAAGCGCTTTGCTTAACCGCTACCGGAAGCGTTACCTGCACGGTAACGGGTTCAGGGCAGCCGCCTTATACTTTCGCATGGAGCAATATGGCTACTACCCAAAACATTACGAATGTTCCACAAGGATATTACACCGTTACCGTTACCGATGCCAATAATTGCAGCATCGTGAAATCTGCCTCTGTGCTGTCATACACTAATATGAGTTTGTCAGTATCGCATACCAATGCTTCGTGTATTTTTACCAACGATGGGCAAGCCACAGTTGCGGTGAATAATGCCACACCGCCATATACCTATCGTTGGGGCAACGGGCAAACCACGCAAACAGCCACAGGATTAACCCCCACATGGCGGTATGGCGTAGTGGTAACTGACGCTAACGGCTGCACTGCCACGCTTTGCACAAATGCTGTCGGTTATGATAATCTGAATTGTGCCGTTCAGGTGCATGGAAAAATTATTAAAGACGAAGATGCCAATTGCGCTTTCACTGCGGGCGATGCAGGCATGTTGAATATTCCTGTTTCGGCAGTAGCGGGCTATCATGC
>CAYSGX010000157.1:1221-7029 GCA_964430605.1 uncultured Chitinophagaceae bacterium | reverse complement strand
GTAACAACCTTATCAAAGATTTTGAAGGGACAAACACAAAGAAGAAATACAAATCGGACTTTGAAGTTTTCATCCGGGAATCAAAGTTGGAAGATTTCATAAGCACAAACGGAGAAACGATTTTTGTTTCTACAATTCATAAAGCAAAAGGAAAAGAGTTTGACAATGTGTTTTTGCTGCTTGAAAACTTTGATGCAAGAGAAGATGAAAAGAAGCGACAACTTTATGTTGCAATGACAAGAGCAAAACAGAAACTTACAATTCACTTGAACGGAAACTATCTTGATAAATTCAAGACGGAAGAATTAAAGAGAATTGAAAACAGTAACACATTTTCACCTCCAAGTGGATTGGCATTGCATCTTACACACAAAGATTTAAACTTAGGTTACTTTGAGTATGTTCAGAAACGGGTAAATACATTGACAAGCGGAGATGCAATTACAATTTCTGATGAAGGTTGCAAAAACGAAAAAGGTGAATTGGTATTAAAGTTCTCAAAGAAATTTCTTGAACGATTAGAAGAAATAAAGAAAAGCGGTTTTGAATTGAAAGAAGCTAAAGTGAATTTCATTGTTCATTGGACAGATGATGACAAGAAGATTGAAGTAAAGATTGTTCTTCCTGAATTACATTTTGAGAAGCCTGTAAACAATTAGCTGATACATAATAACCCAACACAATTTGCAAGCACAATTAAAAACCACACAAGCCAACACACGACCAAAGTTTTTAATAGAGCTTGCAAAGCCTACCCAAAAAAAAATTGTTTTTAATTCCGAAAGCATTCGGTACTAATGCTTCAAAAAAACCTATTCCTGCCGGGATTGATGCACCACTCTTTGCGGATACGGAATGGTAATTTTTTCTTTACGGAAGGCAGCATTTATTTTATAACGTAAATCGCTTTTTACGTTTTCTATTCCGAAGATATGATGGCTCCAGAAAAGTAATTCAAATTCAAGCGCGCTTTCGCCAAAATCTTTAAAGCGCACCAGTATTTCATGCCTTTGGTTGTCTTGTGTTATCCACTCCTGTTCTTCAACACATTGAAGCAATATGGTTTTTACCTTTTCCACATCACTGCCATGGGCTACTCTGATTGTAATGGTGAAGCGGGTGGCATCGGCATTATGGGTCCAGTTAATTACATTGTCGTTTATAAACTTATGGTTGGGCACTATCATGATGATGCCCTCGCGGGTAAGCAGCTTAGAGGTGCGCAGGTTTATTTCCGATACTTTCCCGATAATGCCATCTACTTCCATTACATCATCTACCTTAATAGTACCTTCAAACAGTAAAATGATGCCCGATACAAAATCGTTAAATGTTTGTTGCAAGCCCAGCCCAATGCCCACCATCAGCGCTGCCGAGCCTGCCAGCAGAATGGTAATTTTTACACCTATGGTTTCGAGTATCAGCGCGATGGCAATAACCCAGGTGAAGTATGTAATCAAAAGTATGAGCGAATGCTGCCTGCCCGGGTCAGAATTTTTCAGGCTTCCGGCTTTTCTTACAATCTTTTTTACGATATACAGAATCAGGTAGGTTACCAATATTATAATGCCCAAATTCATAATAAGATAACTGTCTATCTTGAAACTGCCGATTTCAAAAAGAGGCTGCTTTAGTATTTCTAATAATTCTTTCATGGGAAATACTTTTTGTATAGTAATGTAACAGCATAAAAGTAACTAAAATAGATGTGTTGTGTAGGTGTGGCTGCAAAGACACTAAAATTTAACCACATAGGAGAAACATAGTTGTTTTCCCTATGTTTTATGTCGGTTCAGCTTCATCACCTGCACGTTACGGAAAAAAATTAATAAATGCCCACAACCCCCGTTAGCGGGGTTGCTATGTTTTACTAAAAGGCCTTCATAGTTTTGCAGGCAAAAAACCACAATAGCGCAATCCCGTTCCGTATTAAATCTATGTATCTATTGTGGTTATAATATTTTTATCACATGGTATTTGTGTTCACACGGTAGGATAGCTATCGGGACAAGGTGACAACGTGCATTTCCCGAAGAAGTCTCCTATGAATCATTACTCACAACATTGTCATAATTAACATAGGTATATTATTCGATACCATAGTAATAGACTATTTGTTACATTAGCAACTTAATATTACAACTCAGGTATTTATGAAGCAAGGTTTTATTCAAAAGTTCACGGCTTTTGTATTGTTGGTTATTATCTCTGTAACAAATTTAGATGCGCAAGAAAGTCAGGGCGGTTTTCCTCCAAGTTTTATACTGAATAATTTACCCGATGCCGGAAGGGTAGTAGTGCCAAAGCCCGATATAGCCGCCATTGAAGAAGAAGATAGCCGTAAAGATTTTTATGCCATAGCACGCCTGTTGCCGGTAAACCTAAACCCGCAAAACTCGGGTAAGTGGTATACTTTAAGCGATGGCAGCAAAATATGGCGCTTGCAAATTACCCTGCCCGGTGCGAAAGCTACGGCTGTTTTTTACGATAATTTCCGGTTGCCCGAAAAAGGTAAATTGTATTTATACAATGCCGATAAATCGCAAGTGCTGGGTGCATATACTTCAGCCAATAATCATGAAAGCGGGGTATTTGCCACCGAGTTTACTTATGGCGAAATCGTAGTGCTTGAATATTTTCAGCCTGCGGAAGTAAAACAAGAGGCAATCATTAATATTTCTGATGTATCATATTTCTATCGCGGGGTAGGAAGCAATAATAGCGGTAATGAAAACCAAAGAGGTTTTGGCGATGCCTTGAATTGTATGGTAAATGTAAATTGCAGCGAAGGCAACAACTGGCAAAATCAACGCAATGCGGTGGTAAGAATTTTACTTGTATTGGGTAGTTCACAAGGCTGGTGTTCGGGTTCGTTGCTGAACAACACCGCGCAGGATTGTAAGCCTTATGTGCTCACTGCCGACCATTGTGGCGAAGGTTCTTCTGCAGCAAACAGAAACCAATGGATATTTTATTTTAATTACCAGGCTCCGGGATGTAGTAATCCTGTAAACCAAACAGGATTACTTGGACAAACCAGAACGGGCTGCACTTTCAGGTCGCGCTCTACAGGTGGCATCAATTCCGGTTCCGATTTTTATTTGGTTGAAATAAATTCGGCAGTGCCTAATAATTATAATCCTTATTATGCCGGGTGGAATAGAAATAATACCGCAAGCTCATCGGGCGTGGGTATTCATCATGGGGCAGGCGATATAAAGAAAATTTCTACCTATACGCAACCAACTGTTTCTTTCAATCATAGCGGGTTTCAAAATGCCAATGGCGCCCGCTGGGGTGTGGCTTGGGCACAAACAGCTAATGGTTATGGCATTATTGAAGAAGGCTCATCAGGTTCATCATTATTTAACAGCAGTGGTTTAGTGGTTGGTATAGCTTCTGCCGGCTCTATAGATTTAAGTTGCAGCAATCCTTCGGGTTACCAAACCATTTATGGCAAATTTTCTTACAGTTGGCAAGACAACGGCACAGGTAACGACAGAAGATTAAGGCCCTGGCTCGACCCGGTAGGCAATAACCCCACTACATTGCAAGGCACAGGCCCGTGTGGCGCTACCAATGTAGATGCCAATTTTGCGGCAAGCAGCACCACCATATTTGTAGGGCAAAGCATCAACTTCACCGATTTATCTACCGGAAGCCCCACCGCTTGGAGCTGGACATTTCAGGGGGCAGCTACTACAAGTTCAGCAGTTCAAAATCCGCAGAATATTACCTACAACACAGCAGGAACATTTAACGTAACACTCACTGCTTCTAAAACCGGCTCAACTGATACCGAAACCAAAACCGGATACATTACCGTATTGCCACAAGGCACTGCCACTTGCGATACCTTACTTAATTTTAAAATTTCCGATACGCCTTCTTTATATACTACAGGCAATGGTTATGTTTCGGGCCACAATCAATATGGCGATGTTGCTAAAGCTGAACGGTTTACTGCCACATCAGGCAGCACCGTGAGCCAGGTACAATTGTTTTTTGGCGTGGCGAAATCAAACACACCATCTAAAACTTTCAACGTAAGAATATGGGATGCTAATGGCACAGGTGGCGCACCCAATACTGTTTTGGGTACTACCACTGTTACCTATGGCGCTGCCGCATCTGATGTTGCGAATAACAGATTTACGGTTGCCACATTTAATCCGCCTGTTACGGTAAACGGAGCGTTTTATGCGGGCATTGAGTTCGCCTATGCTTCGGGCGATACGTTAGCGCTTATTACCAATGAAGATGGGCAAACCAATCCCGCAACTGCTTGGGAGAAAATGAGTAATAATGCATGGTTGCCTTACAGCTCGGCAAACAGTTGGCAACAAAATGTTTCTCACTTAATTGGAGCGGTTGTTTGTGGCGCGTCACCATCGGCTCCGGTTGCTAATTTCACCAATACTACAGCTACTATTTGCGCAGGCTCAACAGTATCATTCACTAATACTTCTACCGGAAATCCTACTGCTTATAACTGGACATTTCAGGGCGGGACACCTTCAACATCAACAGCGCAAAACCCCGTTGTTACTTATAATACGGCAGGCACTTATAATGTGGTGTTAACGGTTTCTAACAGCAACGGCAGCAATACTAAAACACAAAATGCGCTGGTTACCGTAAGAGCAAGGCCTGTGCTTTCGCTTTCGGCTACTAATGCCACTTGTGGCAATAATGGTACGGTTACAGGTAATTTATCAAGCGGTCAGCCACCATACAATTTTACATGGAGCAATGGGGCTACTACACAAAATTTAAGTAATCTTTCAGGCGGAAGTTATACCGCTACCGTTACCGATGCTAACGGTTGCAGCGCGGTAGCCACGGCAACGGTTGCCAGTCAAGGTGTTACTGTAAGCGCAAGTGTAAACAATGTTACATTATGCGAAGACAATAACGATGGCTCTATTATTTTAACTGTTTCAAATGGCTTGCCGCCTATTACCTATACATGGAGTACGGGAGCAGTTACCTCAAGTATTTTTGGTTTAGCTAAAGGAAGCTATTCTGTAACGGTAAATACCAATGGTTGCAGTTTTACCGATACTTACATTATTGATGCTCCTGCTGCCATTGATGTATTAATAAGTACAACGCCTGCAACTAATGATAATAACGGCACTGCATCGGCAAGTGTGAGTGGCGGGGTTGCGCCTTATGGTTATGCCTGGAGCAATGGCGCTACTAATTCTGATATCAATAATCTCGCGGCCGGAAATTATACCCTTACAGTTTCTGACGCCAATGGCTGCTGGAAAATTGTTTCGGTAAATGTTGATGTTAATAGCGGTATTACCGAAAAGAATATTGCGCAGTATGTTTCAGTATATCCTAACCCTACCACGGGTAAAATTTCTATTCATTTAGAGTCGGTTTCAAATCAAAATGCCAAAGCGTTGGTTTATAATGCCCTTGGTGTAAAAGTTTTAGAGACTGAATTAAACTTGGGCAGCAATACTTCCGCGGAAATAAACCTTACTGATTTACCAAACTCAACGTATATTCTTAAACTTTATAGTAACAAATGGAGCTATTTCAGGAAAATTGTAAAAACCAATTCTAAGTAACCATATAATAACTAACTGAACCACATGGCTGATTTTTTTCGCAGGCTTTTTACAATAGCCTTAATTAGTAGCTTTTCGCTTACTGTTGTTTCTCAAAATGCCGAACGTTGTGCTACCATGCGAACCGATAGTGTTTTGCGCGCAAAAAATATTTCAGGAGAATCGTTACAGGATTTTGAGAACTGGTTACAGTTGAAAATGAGCCAGCAGCCCGGTGCGCAAC
>CAYSGX010000157.1:0-1211 GCA_964430605.1 uncultured Chitinophagaceae bacterium | reverse complement strand
AACAACGCGGCAGACAAGTTTATACCATTCCGGTTATTGTGCATGTGGTTCACAATGGCGAAGCAGTGGGTACGGGAAGAAATATTTCTCAGGCACAAGTAAACTCGCAAATAGCGGTGTTGAATGAAGATTTCAGAAGATTAAATGCCGACAGGGTAAATACGCTGGCTCAGTTTCAAAGTGTTGCGGCCGATGCTGAAATAGAATTTTGCCTGGCACAGGTTGACCCTAACGGAGTGCCTTTGGCGGAACCGGGCATCCGCAGGGTAAATGGCGGGCAAGCCACCTGGGGTACCAATGCTATTGATGCAACATTGAAACCACAGACCATCTGGGATCCCAATCGCTATTTTAATATCTGGACTGTAGATTTTGGAAATACAGGACTGTTGGGTTATGCTCAATTTCCACAAGGTTCGGGTTTGCAGGGAATGCCCGGTGGCGCGCAAAATGCCAATACCGATGGTATTGTTTGTTATTTCCGTGCTTTTGGAAGGGTGGGCAATGTGCAATCACCTGCTAACAGAGGCAGAACTGCTACACATGAAGTAGGGCACTGGCTCGGACTGCGTCATATATGGGGCGATGGCAACTGTTCGGTTGACGATTTTTGTGGCGATACTCCTAATGCAAATTCGGCAAGTTCAGGCTGTCCCACATCACGCCAGTCATGCAGTAACCTGAATATGGTTCAGAATTATATGGACTATTCCAACGATGCTTGTATGAACCTATTTACGCAGTGCCAAAAAACAAGAATGATTACGGTATTGAATAATTCTCCAAGAAGAGTCCAGTTATTAAATTCAACGGTTTGCACAATTGTAAATCCGGTAAATATTTCAGGAACGGTGAGAGATGCGGGTACTTTACAAGGTATTCCTAATGCTAAAGTGCGCTTTGTAAACGGCAATGCCAATTATACTGCCACCTGCAATGCGCAAGGCAATTTCACCATTAACAATATTGCCGAAGGAACCTATACACTCTATGCCGGAGAGTGGGGGTATATTACAAAGCAGGTTATTAATGTAAGTGTTCAGCAAGGTTCAGCGCCTATTGTTGTGAATTTAGATAAAGGTTATTATGACGATTTTGTTTTAGAATTTAACTGGAATAAACAAATTCAAAATTTAAGTCAAAATGCAACGGGTGCCTGGGTTAGGGCAACGCCTGTAGGTACAGTATTTAATAATGTGCAGTGCGCACCG
>CAYSGX010000156.1:0-7043 GCA_964430605.1 uncultured Chitinophagaceae bacterium | reverse complement strand
ATAAAAAATTTTCACATAATAGAAGTAATGCCATTGCTGTCTCGGTAGCACCTTTACTGGCTACTAATTGTAGTATGCTTGATTTTGGCTGTGGCAATATGTACACCTCGAAAGCAATTGCCAATCTTGTTCCCGGTATCAATGTAGTGGGTGTTGATGTGATTGAAGATTTAAACTTAAACCTGAATGGCAACACAAATATTCAGTTCAAGAAATATTCCGGAGATTCAATTCCTTTTGCAGACAATTCTTTTGATGCGGTGTTGGCTGCGTCATCATTGCATCATACGCATAGTCCCGAATTTTATTTAGATGAGTTTAAGCGTGTAGTAAAATCGGGTGGAGTAATTATTTTGGTAGAAGAAATGTACATAAACAAGCTCGATTTCCTATGGATTGCATGGCAAGATTATGTGCTGAATAAAATGAAAAAAGGAGTGCCGATACCATTGCAGTTTCGTTCCAGAAAACATTATGTAAAAGAGTTTAAAAAAAGAAATTGGGATATTTTGACGGAGAAATCTTTGAGGCCGAATTTTCCTTATCAGCACCATTATGTTTTTCAACTAAAAAACACTTATTAGTTGCGCTAATTTTATTTAGTTTCTTTACAAATTATTTCCTCAATTTTATTAGCTGAATAGGGCAGGCATGAATAACAAACATATCTTGGCATTTTTTTGGACTGCTTTAGTGTATTTGCTGTTATTCCTTCGTTTCAGTTATACTTTTGGCGGTAATGACCAAATTGAAATTTTACCTCTTGCATCTTATTTAAATGATACCACTTTATTCAATAAAGATTTTTATGTTCAAATTATAGCCGCAAGCTGGCCCAATGAACGTTTTTTTATTATTCAGCTTATACGGTTGCTACCGGAAAACTTATGGAATTTATGGTGTTTTATTGGGCACCTTTTTTTCTCGTTTTTATTAATTATTGGGCTCAATAAAATTGCCTCTCTGTTTATTAAAAATAAGTTGTTTTGCTGGCTTGCTGTTATAGCAAATCTTGTTTTTTTGTATTTGGTAGCTCCCGGAGGCAATGAATTATACTATAATCAATTAATTGCATCGTTGGCAGCTAAAGCCATTGCTACATGGGCAGTTTATTACTATTTCAGAAAAGATTATTTCATTGCCTTTAACTTATTAATTCCTGCAACGCTTATTCATCCTCTTGTAGGGCTGCACCTTTTTCTTGTTTTTTCAGCAGTATATGTATTGATGAACTTTAAATTTTCCCTTGATTTTTTTCCCCGGTTTTTTAAATCTGTAATACTTTTCATGCTAATAGCATTTTCTTATGTGTTATTTTTAAAGTATAACAACGACAAGTTTGATTCCCTCTCGCAATTAAGTGAGAGTGATTATTATAAAATAATAGTTGATTTCAGAAATCCACATCACTATAGCCCTGTTACTTTTCCAATAAAAAATTATTTGGTAACAATTTTTTTAATGTTGATGTCTATCCTTGCTTTTAGAAAAAATAAAGTGGTGCTGATTTTTATTCTCACTGCGATATTGTTTTTTATCTCAGGTATAGCAAATGAGTTATTCATTAAAAATGCGACTATAGCCACATTTCAAGTTTTCAAAATTGCTGTTTGGATTAAGTACTTTGGTGTTATTGGCTTATTTGTACTACTGGAAAAATTTTTGCCTTTAGATATGCTTCAAAAACAAATAAAATATTTTGGTTTTATCACTGCTTTTATAATAATTGGCTTTGTGTGGGGTTATTATGCCGAACCTAAAACACACCTCAATAATTTATTATCTAACACAGCCGATAATGAAGCTGACATTTGCATTAAAGCACAGCAGTTTTCTTCAAAAGAAGCTTTGTTCATTCATCCTGTTCAGTTTACCAAGTTTCATTTTTATTCTAAACGATCATCGTTTGTAAATTTTAAAGTGATGGCTCGTAATAAGAATTATATTGAAACATGGATTCAACGATTGTCTTTAATTTATGAAATAGATGCTAACATGCCCGAAAAAGGTTTTGACATTCAAGCGAAAGCCAACGCCAATTTCAGCAAAATAGATTTTGCAAAAACACAGTTGCTGAAAGAAAAAGGTATTACCCACATGATTACTTTCAAAACACACCAAATAGATAATTTGCAAGTATTAGCCGAAAATGCACAATACAAAATCTACAAACTGTAGCTCATTAACAGGGTGTGCATTCATTCTGAAAATATATTTTTGCCTTCAAATTATCTTTAAGCCAAATTTTTAAACATGCCATCGGTAAAAGAATTGCAAGATATTGCCTCACAAGTGCGCAGAGATATTGTCAGAATGACTAACGGTGCTGCTTCGGGACATCCGGGCGGTTCATTGGGCTGTGCCGATTTTTTAACAGCATTATATTTTGAGGTGATGAATCATCGTCCGCAATTTCACATGGATGCCGCAAATGAAGACGTATTCTTTTTAAGCAACGGGCATATTTGCCCCGTTTGGTATAGTGTATTGGCACATAGCGGCTACTTCGATAAAGCTGAATTGGCGACTTTCAGAAAATTGCATACACGCTTACAAGGCCACCCGACAACTGCGGAACATCTGCCGGGCGTAAGAATGGCTTCGGGATCTTTAGGACAAGGATTATCGGTGGCGTTAGGTACTGCGCTAACAAAAAAATTAAATGGAGATACTCATTTGGTTTATACGCTACATGGCGATGGCGAATTACAGGAAGGACAAATTTGGGAAGCAGCCATGTTTGCCGCACAACATAAAGTAGATAACCTTATTGCTACCATCGATTGGAATGGTTTACAAATTGATGGCGCCAACGATGATGTAATCTCTTTGGGCGATTTGCCGGGCAAGTGGCGCACCTTTGGTTGGGAAGTGTTGCTGATGAATGGCAACGATATGGAAGAAGTTTTGCAAGTGCTGGCTGAAGCGAAATCTAAAACCGGGCAAGGCAAGCCCATTGTAATTTTAATGAAAACCGTGATGGGCAAAGGTGTTGATTTTATGGAAAACGACCACGGCTGGCACGGTGTGGCACCCACTAACGAGCAAGCTGAAAAAGCTCTGGCTCAATTGGAAGAAACATTGGGCGACTATTAGAAATTTTCAGCCTCTCAGCTTATCCAGAATTTTATTCAGGGTTTTGGCTTCCGCTTCGGTAATGTTTTTTGCATGAGCATCCATTTCATCATTTCGGGCATCAAGCTTTTCGAGTAGTTGTAATCCTTTAACGCTAATAGTAACATCAACCAAGCGCTTATCTTTAACGCACACACGCTTTTCAACCAATTCTTTTTTCACCAGCCTATCTACAATTCTCGAAACATCGCTCATTTTATCGAGCATTCTGTTACGAATCTCTAAAGTAGATAGCGGCTTAGGCTGGCTGCCTCTCAAAATTCTTAATACATTAAATTGCTGGGCGGTAATATCTTCTTTACCCAAAAAGTCTTTCATCTTTTCTTCCAACCACGAATTGGTATAGATGATGTTGATGGTGGCTTTCTGCCACTCATTACGAAATTTTGATTGCTGAATATCTTGCTGAATGCCCATTGCTATAATTTCAAAGTTTAAAAAACGGGGTTCACGAAAATAGGAAATAAAAAAGTCGCCAGGTGTTTTGTTAATTCACCCAGCGACTCAAATGTTATTGTAAATTATACTAATTGTATTTCAAAAGCAGTCTGATTATGCGGGTGGCTTTGAAATTTACAATAGTTTATACCGTAAGGCATTAGACTAATATTGAAATATAAACGGTATTACTGTTTAATCAACTCTAACTTCAAGGTGATGTCAACTTTTTCGCCTACCAATACGCCACCTGCTTCTAAAGCTTTGTTCCATGTTAAGCCATAGTCTGTACGGTTAATTGAGCTTGTTGCTTTAAAACCGGCAGCAGTTTGTCCCCAAGGGCTTTTTGCCTGCCCGTTGTAAGTAACATCAAATTTCACTTTTTTCGTTACGCCTTTAATCGTCAGGTTGCCCTCTAACACATATTTGTTTCCACCGGTTTTTTTAAAAGAAGTGCTTTTAAAAGTTAACTTCGGAAATTTTTCTGTGTCGAAAAAATCGGCACCTTTTAAGTGTTTGTCTCTGTCGGCATTTTCAGTATTAATGCTGTTTGCATCTACGCTGAAGTCAACTTGTGCATCGGTAAAATCTTCAGTTTTAGAAACTACGGTTCCGTCATAAACATTGAAACTTCCTTCAGTTTCAGAAATAACCAAATGAGATACGGCAAAGCCGATTTTTGAATGTGAAGCATCTACTTTCCATGTAGATTGTGCTTGAGCTGAGAATGTTGCAATGGCAACGGCAATAAATAAGATTGAGTTTTTCATAATTTTTTGTTTTTTAAATGATTTTGCAAATATAGCGTCATAACATCAATGTTAAAACATTAGTTCAAATGAAATGAAACTTTTTTACTTTTATTGAATTAGCTAATCAAAAATTGATAATTTACTCTTCAATAATTCGTTTAAGCCAGTAACTTGAAAAACCACGCGCGCAAAATATTTTTTTTGGTATCGTTGTTATTACTGCAAATACTGCCTGTTGTAGTATTTGCTCAATACAACGAAGCCTATAAACCGCAAACCACCAAAATACTTATCGTGTTAGATGGCTCGGGTAGTATGAAAGATAAATGGGGCAGCGGCAACAGATGGGAAGCAGCGAAAGAAATTTTATATAAAACGATAGACAGCGTTCAGCGAACAAACAAAAATGTAGAATTTGGCATTAGAATATTTGGGCATCAAAGCACCAATCAGGAAAAAAACTGCAAAGATTCTAAACTGGAAGTGCCTTTTGCCAAGCTGAATGCAAAAAATGTAAAGGCAACTTTAGATAATATTTCGCCAAAAGGGTGGACTCCTATTGCTTATTCGCTTGAACAGGCAGCCGGAGACTTTACGGTTCAGCCAAATGTGCAAAACGCCATAATATTAATTACCGATGGACTGGAAACCTGCAATGGCGATATTTGTGCGGCAGGAAAAGCGTTGCATGACAAGCGCATAACACTGCGCCCTTATGTTATTGGGTTAGGATTGGCTGTTAACGAGCAAAAGTTTTTCGATTGTGTAGGGAAATATTTCGATGTGGCAGATACGCCACAGTTTCAGGAAGTATTGAATGCTACCATTTCTCAATCGTTAAATCCTACAACGCTGCAAATTAACTTATTGAATAGTGCAGGCCGCCCTGTAGAAACCGATGTGGAGTTAACGGTTTACGATAGCTATACCAAACAAATGCTTTACAATTTTATTCATGCGCTCGATGGCAGCGACTTGCCCGATACATTGCGTTTAGACCCTAAAGGAAAATATGATGTAGTTGCTCACACTATTCCGGCTGTAAGAAAAAATGATATTGAACTTACAGCAGGCATACACAATATTGTTCCTGTTGAAACACCACAAGGCACCATTAAAATTATTACCGATAAAAGAGCCGCAACTGTTCAGGCTATAATAAAACAAAGTAAATCGGGCGCAACTTTATATGTGCAGGAAACCAACACGGCAATAAAATATTTAACCGGAATATATGATATTGAAGTATTGACTTTACCTCGAATTATTTACAATAATATTGATTTAAACGGGGGCAGCGTGAAGGAAATTGAAGTACCCATGCAGGGCACGCTCAACATAAATAATACTTTAGGTGGTGTAGGCGGAATATTTTTAGAGCGCGATGGAAAGCTGGAGCGGGTATTTGAATTTAAGCCGCTAAAGCCAAAGGAAAGCATTCAACTGTTGCCCGGAAAATATGTATTCGTGTTTAGGCAAGGCAATGTGTATGAGGCAATTTTTACCAAGAAAGTAAACTTTGAAATTAATGCAGGAATAACTACCACATTGAGATTTTAGAAATTGGAGCTTAGAATTTAGATGACAGCAATCAGAAACATAATTATCAAAGCAAAAACCTTCTATCGTCTATGGACTATCGTCTATGGACTTTTTACTGTTTTCTCAAGTTTACATTTCTCTGAAACAAAAGCACAAAACGTACCTGTAAGTGAGCGCACCCGAATTTTATTTCTTTTAGATGCATCAGGAAGTATGCACCAGCCTTGGGGTGGTAATAACGAGCCAAGAATTATTTCAGCAAAAAGAATCCTAAATGAAATAATGGATAGCCTGGAACGTAACAATAAAGTGGAACTGGCATTGCGTGTATATGGGCATCAATCTCCGTTAGGTTCTAAAGATTGTAAAGACACGAAGCTCGAAGCAGGTTTCAGCAGAAATAATATTTCATTTATAAGAAGTAAGCTGAAGAATATTACGCCAAGAGGCATTACTCCTATCGCTTATTCGTTGCAGCAATGTGCCAACGATTTTCCCGATAACCAAACCCGCAATATTATTATTTTAATGACCGATGGTGAGGAATCGTGCAAAGGCGACCCCTGTGCTGTGGCTTATGAATTAGAGAAAAAAGGTATTGTGTTAAAACACTTTGCCATTGGCATAGGTATTACCGAAGATGCAGCAAAAACTTTTCAGTGCTTCAGCAACTTTTATAATGTAAACGACCAACAGGCTTTTAAAAATGTTTTAACCGGAATAATTAATAAAGTAACCAACAACAACACTTCTCAGGTATATCTTTTAGACAAAAACAACAAGCCCACCGAAACCGATGTGAACATGACTTTTTACGATGCTTACAATCATAATCTGAAATACAACTTTTATCAAACTTTTGATGGCCGCGGGCAACCCGACACGCTGGTGCTCGATCCTATTTCCGATTATGATATTACATTTCATACACTGCCTGCCATTGAAAAAAAGGCTGTTGCCATTCAGCCCAATAAGCATAATATTATTGAGGTAAAATCGCCACAAGGCTTTATAGAATTTACTTATCAAGGAGTATTGCCCAGGCAAGAGCTGGCAGAAAAAATTAAGTGTGTGGTGCGGTTGGAAAATAAAATAATTAATGTGCAATCGCTCAACAGCAAAGAAAAATATTTGGCGGGCAGCTATGATATTGAAATATTGACCTTGCCAAGAACC
>CAYSGX010000155.1:0-7048 GCA_964430605.1 uncultured Chitinophagaceae bacterium | reverse complement strand
GACTTGACTTACACTTGCCTGGGCGGGAATCAGTATCAAATTGAATTGACTTGGTATCGGGATTGTGCAGGAACAACTGCGCCTACCACAGAGGTCATTAATATTCGATCGGTTTCAAGAAATGTAAACCAAAACCTCACCGCCTCTCGGGTTGCCGGAACAGGACAGGAAATTTCTGTGCCTTGTAACAATCAGCAAACACGCTGTCAAAGTACAAGTTCCACAGTGCCCGGAATTCAAAAATGGGTATTTCGTGTAAATGTAACCTTACAGCCGGCAGACGATTGGGTTATTTCTGTAAGAAGAGAGGCTCGAAATATAGCAATTACGAATGTCAATCTTTTTACTAATTCTTTGGGTGAAAATTGTAATCCTAATTCCGGATGCCCCGCTATATATGTAGAAAACAAGATTAACAATCTTGTTGCACCTTGTAATTCATCACCAAAATTCACAAACGATCCGGTGCTTTTTATTTGTGCCAATCAACCTTTTAATTTCAATCAAGGAGCTGTTGATCCGGACGGGGATTCTTTAGCTTACACATTAATTGAGCCTAGAGATAAAGTAAATGCTACTTTAGTTTACTTTCCTCCATTTTCTTATTTAAACCCAATCAGTTCAAATCCGCCTTTTGGAATTAATCCTGTCACAGGAAACATTACTGCATTCCCTACTGCTCAGGAAATTTCAGTTTTTGCTGTATTAGTAGAAGAATTCAGAAACGGAGTTAAAATTGGTAGTGTTATTCGCGACTTACAGGTATATACACAGGCTTGTGCCAATACACTACCTACTGCTTCGGGCATCAATGGAACTAACAATTACAGCACTACCGCCTGCGCAGGGCAACCACTTACATTTACTGTAAATTCGGCTGATGCTAACGCTACACAAAACGTTACTATGACCTGGAATCAGGGTATTCAGGGGGCATCTTTTACTACCACCACCAGCAACAGGCCGGTAGGCACTTTTTCATGGACACCTACTTTAGCTAATATCAATCCAAACCCTTATACATTTACAGTTACAGTAAGAGACAATGCCTGCCCTACCAATGGCGTGCAGATTTATTCATACAGTATTTTAGTTTCAGGGGTTCAGGTTTCATTAGGCGCTGATTATACGCAATGCGCTTCCAGTTATACCATTACGCCAACAATTACAAACAGTAATGGCGGAACATATACATACGCATGGAGCACAGGTGCTACCACACCAACATTAACGGTTACCAATTCAGGTAATTACCGCGTTACAGTTTCTGACAACACGGGCTGTTCGGGTGTAGATGATATTAATGTTACGCTACTTAATTTTCCCAACCCTCAAAGTATTATTGCTGACGAAGTAGCTGTAAGTTGCAGTAATGTGCCTTTAGCCATTAATGCTTCTTCAGGATTTTCGAGCTATACATGGTCAAATGGCGCAACAACTGCCTCAATTGCACCAACAGCTTCGGGCGTATATAGTGTTACAGTAATTACTCAAAATGGTTGCTCAGGTAGTGACCAGATTAATGTAACTATTAATCCTTCGCCTGAAATTGATTTAGGACCGGACAGAACTGTTTGTGGAACAAATTTAATTCTTGGCCCCAGAAGGCCGGCCACAAACCATACTTACATTTGGAGTACGGGTGCTACAAGTGTGCCTTTAATTGTTACAACAAGTGGTAATTATGCTTTAACTGTAACCAACCAGTTTAATTGTGTTGCCAGCGAAGATGTAAATATCAACTTTGGAACTGCTAGTGGTATTGATGTAATACCTGATGAAACCAATGTTTGTGCTGGCGGTTCGTTAACACTTACTGTACCTCAAAATGTTATTAATTATACATGGAGTAACGGCTCTACCGATGCTACCATTACTATTTCTAATCCTGGAACAATTAGCATAAGCGGAACAGATGCTTTTGGTTGCCCATTATTTGATGAAGGAATAGTAAATTTTGCCAATCCGTTAAGTGTAGATTTGGACGATGTTTCTATATGTGCCGGCAATGAAGCGATACTAGATGCCGGTGCAGGGTATGCTTCTTATGAATGGAGTACCGGAAATACCACTCAAACAATTGTAGCAACTGCTGCCGGAACTTATTCGGTAACTGTGGAAGATGCTTTTGGTTGTGAAGCCAGCGGTTCAGTTGATGTAGAATTATTCAGCAATCCTCAACCTGATTTAGGTGGTGCGGTTTCATTCTGCGAAGGCAACAGCGCTACTTTAGAGTTGATTAATCAGAATTATGAAAACTATGAGTGGTCTGATGGCTCTTCGGCAAGCACAATTACAGTTGACGAAGCAAACATATATAGTGTTACGGTTACTGATGTTAACGGTTGTACTGCCGATGCATCAGTTGAGGTTTCAGTATATAGTACGCCTAATCCCGGATTACCTCAAACTATAGGACTTTGTGCAGGAGCTTCTGCAACATTAGAGCCTGCTTCAGGATTTGATATTTACGTTTGGAGTACAGGCGAAACCACTTCTTCAATCACTGTTGATGTAAGCGGAACTTATGAATTAACTGTAACTGATGCGAATGGTTGCACAGGAACAGGCGCGACTGTAGTTAGCATAAGCGCTGCTATTAACCTTTCTTTTGAAACATCAGGCGAATGTTTAGATAATGCAGGAAGCATTGATTTAACTGTAACGGGTGGAACAGAGCCTTTTGACTATGAATGGTCAGGGCCTGAATTTTTCTCAGGTATTCAAGACTTGAATGGTGTAATAGAAGGCACTTACACAGTAACCGTAACCGATGCCAACGGCTGCACAGCCGAAGGTAGCGCAACACTTGTTTTCAACCCAATTGTAGTAGATGCTGGCGATGATACTTTATATATTTGCCAGGGTGGTGAAACACAACTCAATGCAAATGGAGCTCAGTTTTATCAATGGTCGCCTGCCGATGGTTTAAGTGATGCGACAGTTGCCAATCCGGTGGCCTCACCTACAGCAACTACTACTTATATTGTAACAGGCAGTCAGCCGGGTGTTAATACTATTGTAAATGGCGACTTTGAACAAGGTAATACAGGATTTTCCAGCAACTATTTTTATACCACAACCAATCTTGTTCCTGAAAGAACTTATGCTATAGTGAGTAATCCCAACCCACTGCACTCTGCTTTTCAGGGCAGCGACCATACCACAGGAAACGGATTGTTTATGGCAGTAAATGGTGCGGTAACACCGGGACAAAGTGTGTGGTGTCAGCGAGTATTAGTTCAGCCTAATACTAATTATATGTTTTCTACCTGGATTTCTACATTGGTAACTAATTCTCCTGCCGATTTAGAATTTACCATTAACGGTCAGGCAATTGGAGCCCCTATTGTTGCTCCTGCTGCGTTGTTTCAATGGGATCAATTTTTTGCAACTTGGAATTCGGGCAATAACTTATTTGCCGATATATGTATTGTAAACAGAAATACAACAGCGGGAGGAAATGATTTCGGGCTTGATGATATTTCATTTTCGCCTGTTTGTCTTGCCAATGATACTGTAACTGTTGTGGTAAATGAAAATCCTAAACCTGAATTAGGCGCTAACGATACTATTTGTTTGGGCAAAACAAAATTATTGGATGCCGGTGCGGGATATGCTTCTTATGAATGGAATGACAACTCTTCGGGACAAACGTTAGCCGCAACTGAAGATGGAATATATTCTGTAACTGTTACCGATAACGGTGGCTGTGAAGGCAGCGATACGATAACTGTTTCGTTTAAGCAATGTTGTTTCCCTGCGGGATATAACTTCTTTACCGTAATTGATAACAGCAACAATATCATTACCCAAGATTTAGTTTGGAATGGTAAATATTATATTACAGAAGACGTGGTGGTGCAAAATGGTGCTACACTTGATATGACTAATGTTGATGCCGTATTTGAAGAAGGCGTGGGTATGAGTTTTATTGATAATTCAAGAGTTAGGGCAAACAACTCTGTATTCCGTACTTGCGATTATGACAATACATGGAAAGGTTTTGATTTTCTTGATGAAACATCGGGGGCTTTCAATGACTGTGTTATCAAAAATGCTGAAGTAGCAATTGATGTTCAAACTTCTGCCCATTTGCAAATTCGTAATAATGAATTTTACAATTTTGGTGCGGGTATTTATTTTGATAATGCCGGTGCTGGCGATTATAAAGGAAGCACCACTGAAAACACTTTTGTTTCTGATGAAAATCGTCCTGAATATTTAGATGCAAATGGAAATGTTATTACCGATATTTTCAGTATTAAATCTTATGGTACTGTTTTTTCGGGTTTAATTTCTCAAAACCGTTTTGTGAATGGCAGCCTGAATAGCGGCATTAACTTGTATGGTGTTTACTTAAACAGTTCTGCAGTTTCTGCTACAGACAATAGCTTCACTAATTTATATCGTGCTTTTGATGTAACCGGAAATGGTGGAAGCATTACGCTCGAAAATAATAAAATTGAAAACACGCTGCGCAGCAATGCCGATATTTATCCAATACGTATTACCGATGCTGCTTCTGCTCCTTTATTAGTAGAAGGAAATCAGATTACTTATGCTTCTTTAGCGAGCAACAGCTCTAATCAAGCTGCTGTTTATGTTGACAATTCAAGTAATATCATGTTCAATCAAAATACTTTGAAGGGATTTGAAACAGGCTTTAGAATTGGCGGGTCGTCTCAGTTTATTGAAGTGAAGAAAAATGTTATTAATGACATGGTGAGCTACGGTGTGTATGCCATGAACAGTTCTGATATACTTATTGCTGCCAATACTTTGAATAATATTGGGGTAGCAGGTATTGTTGCAGAAGACATTCTTTCGGGACTGGATATTTCTAAAAACAGTGTAGATATTGGAAATTATAATGGCTCTGTGGGCATTCGTGTATCGGCAAGTAATACAAATTTCGATGCCGCCACAGCAAGTGTAATCTATAACTGTGTAAATAACAGCTCAACTGCTTTACAGTTTGAGGCTCAGGTAGCAGGGTTAACTTTGCCAAAAATACATAACAACTACCTCTATAATTATAGTAACCATGGCGTGTGGAGTATCAACTTTACAGGTGAAATTGGCTCTTGTAACAACTATCCTGGTGAAGTGGGCAAAAACTCGTTTATCAGTAATTTCCTTGCTCCGTTTGGTAGCGCAATAGATGTGCGTAGCGATAATGCTACTATCTATGTTTCCGGTAACGGCCCAAACCTTGTTATTTCTTTCCCAAGCGTATTGGTTAATACCAGTTGTAATACTACTGCTACTGTTTCTTGTGGCAATCAAATTGGTAACAATGAAGGAGGCGGAAGATTAGCAGGGCCATTAACACAAATGTTGCAGTTCCGCGCACATATCGAACAGCATTATCCTTTAACACTTGAAGCTGATAACTATATACTGAATCACGATTTTGTGAGCCGTATCAGCAGCAGCAACAAGCGTTTTGACATTTCAAAAACTATGTTAGACATTTTAAATGAAAATGAGTCTTCTGCTGAAATGAATCGTTTGTTTGAAACTGTTGTGAACAACAATCTGCTTTCGGGTAATGAATTGCAATGGTTCCGTGTTCGTTATTATAATTACACAGGTAATCATGTAGCTGTAGGAATTACGCTAAACAATATTGTTGCTCAAAACATTGACGAAAGTGATTTGTTGGCAATTACCAAAATTGAGAATGCATTAAACATTACCGGAAGAAGTGTTCGCCAACTGACAAGCGTTGAAGTAGAAGCGTTGAAATCAATCGATAATTTCGACCGCACTAATGCTTCTGTAGCTCGCGACCTGGTACAGGCTTCACAAGGTCAGCACGACTACCGTTTTGAACCTCTTGGCAAATATGAGACTGAAGATAATGGCAACATACAAAGCATTGCCGTTGACGACAATTTCATTCGTGTGTATCCTAATCCTGCCAGTGGTCAAGTTACTGTTGGTTATTTGACCAATAAATCGGTAGAAGATGTAACTATCAGAATGACTGATTTGTTAGGTAGAATTATGTGGGAAACAAGTATTGAGTTCAATAATGGTGAAGTTACACTAGATGTAACCGGAATGGCAAATGGGCCATACTTTATTTACTTATTTAGCGATAAAGATGTAATTCGTCATACTAAACTAATCAAGTTTTAATTCTGCATATAATTTTTTAATTGTCAATAAAATCCCCTGAGTTATTTATATCTCAGGGGATTTTTTTGTTTTCAGAAAGTAGAGAAGTTTTATAAAATATCCTAAAAAGAGTTGTACAGTATAAAATGTAACCATATATTTACGATGCTAAAAAATTAATAGTATCGAATATTGCAGCATAAATTTTATAACTAAAACCAACCCATAATGAAAAAAACCGTTCTTTTCTCCGTGGCATTTTTGGTGTCTATGGCACAATTTCTATCGGCACAAAACTGTCAAAAACTCAATGAGTCAGTATTAAGCAATACTCCCACCATTTATTTGGTAGATGACAATATTCCTTCTTTAGGGTATGTTTCCGGTCATAATACTTTTGAAGACAGGGCGCAGGCAAATTTTTATACCAATCCTTATGCTGAAGGCAACATTGATTCGGTGTGGCTTTATTTTGGTGTAGCTAAAGCTTCCAGCCCCAATAAATTTATCACCGTAACCATTTGGGACAATACCGGAACAGGCAATAAACCCAATAATATAATTGCTTCTCAAAATGTAACCATTAGTAATATTTCAACTACAGGGGCTACTGCTGTGAGGTTCGACCCGCCCATTACAGTAACTACAGATTTTTACGTGGGCTTCACTTATGAATATGCAAATGGTGACACCGTGGCAATTTACACAAGTGAAGATGGAGAGTCTGTAAGTGCTCCGGCATGGTATGAGGAAGCATTAACTATTCCTGCTTCATGGTTTCCTTATGCAACTAATTGGAGTTATGATATTTCACATTTCATTGTAGCGAAGTTATGTGAGCAACAACCCGGATGCCCTACAATTGTTGTAGATGCAATTGTTTCCGCCAACACTTCATGTAACCAGTCTGATGGAAAAATTA
>CAYSGX010000154.1:5707-7126 GCA_964430605.1 uncultured Chitinophagaceae bacterium | reverse complement strand
CCGAGGCAAGTAAACAGCCTGCGGCTGCTTTGTTTGCCAATATGCTCTTAGGACTTTCGGAACGAATACGCTCTATAGTCGCTTGAGCTATTACTTTTTTATCAGCCTGTAAACTTTACGATACTTATCGGTGCGCAGCTCAATAAAATATAAACCTGAAGCAAGGTGAGCAGCATCTATCTCAAAGTTTTGTGTGACATCATTACCGGCATATACCTGTTGAATCAATTGCTTGTTTACCCCAAACATTTTTACCGAAAGCTGCTTTGCATTTAAGTTTTTCAGTTGTAGCCGAAAGCTATTATCAAACGGGTTAGGCAATATGTTCAACGAAACAGGCTCAATAATCGGGTAATAGTTTGCAGTAATGGTAGTATCGGGTTCATTCTTATTAATGAATACTTTAAAAATACGTTGGGTGGCAAAGCTGTTAGAAGGGTCGGTAATGCTGATATTTTGCTCGGGCGATTCGATGCCGCCAAAAATATAACCTGCCAATGTTTTATCGTTCAGCTCATTTACGTCAATAATATTTCCTTGCAGCTTTTTAATGTTTTCCGCAGGAATAAATTCGGCATTAGTGCCCAGCAAGGCAGGAAAACGAACGGGCAGTTCATATTCGGCCATATTACCAATACTATCTCTCGATACCATACTGATGGTATTTACAAAAGGCATCAGGGAATCTGCTACCAGGGTATTACTCACCGTGTCTCTGTAATACATGCCAATGCCGCCAAAGAAAAACGTGTGCATATAATTGTGCAGCGAATCGTACACAGGCATTACGGCACTGTGATACTGGCTTAAATTCTGGTTGAAAGTATTGTTGACATTATAAGCAGTTGCTGTGATGTCAATGGTATTCAGATAGGGCAATGTAAATACTTCCTGAAACACGCCCGTGAAAGCCGTGAAGCCATAACTTCTGTCGGGGAATATTTGCGGTACCAGATTGTAATCTCTTCTGCGGAAGTTAATAGAGTCGTATGTTTCAGCATAATTAGTAATGCTTAATTGTGTGCTGTTATCTATTTCAAATGTTCTGATGGCACGAGTGTATTTTTGAAAGTGTAAGCCACTGCTGTTACGGGTGTAAGTGCCATCAAATAAATGTCCGAAAACGAGATAGTAAGTGCTGTCTATCTTTTTCAAATGCCCGCCACATACTGCCAGCCGTTCATCTTTTATCATGCGGAAACAATCTTCTATGTTGGCGTTTTGTGTTTCAATGCGCTGCGACAACAGTTTCAGGTTTACTTCTACCAAGGCGCGTGAGGTTAGAAACTCTTGTGCGCTGTCGTTCCAGCCGTAACCGCCAACAATATATAACAGGGTATCATTGGGTTGATAAAACTGCATATTGCTCACCATCAACGCTTCTTTCAGTTCAGTATTCAAATTATTTACCGAAAGCGA
>CAYSGX010000154.1:0-5697 GCA_964430605.1 uncultured Chitinophagaceae bacterium | reverse complement strand
GGTTTCATCACCGGGATTTATTAAACAAATATTGGTATTGTTTCCATTGGCAGTAAAAGGGTCTATTGCATTAAAACCGTGCAGGCCATTGGTTCTTCCGCCTATAATTAACCATTGATTATTATACACCGCAACCGCAGCCGAATGTATGCCGGGGTTTCCGGCTATGGCGGTTTCTTCTATTTCTATGCGGAAATATTGCTGCGCATTAACCGTAAGTAAACTAAATAACAATAGCGCTGAAAACAGTTGTTTCATTTACTCAATAATTACTTTTTGTATTGTTGAAACAGTTGAACTTTCAACCTTTACAAAATACATTCCTTTCCGAATATTGTTTAAACCAATGTTTTGAGTAAATGCGTTTACTTTTTCGTGCAACACTACTTTGCCCAAAATGTCATACACGGTAATGCCTTTAATGAGCATACTGGATTGCACAGTTAAGTCATCTTTCGCAGGGTTGGGAAATAGTTTTATTTCAGACTGAAGGATGATGTGTTCTAACCCTACAATATCTGTAACCGTAACAGTGGCAGTGTCTCTTTGCGGACAGCCGTTGGTAGTAATGGTATATACGATATCATACACGCCTTCGCCCGCTGCCGAGGGGGTAAATAATCCGCTGGCATCTACTCCCGTGCCGGTAAAAACGCCTCCGCTTATTGAAGTGTTAAGCTGAAAAGCATTATCACTAACATCAACTGTATAGTTGGTTTGAGTAAAAACCGAAACACTTACGGGTATTACAGCTACCGATATTATTGAAGAAGTATCGGGTACTGCCGATTGGTTAGTCGTGTCTCTTACGATTACATCATAATCACCTGCTTCAAAAGCATTGTAATCAGCATCAATGGCATTGGGAATTTCCTGCCCGTCTTTGCGCCACTGATAAGTTAAATCAGGATGAAACAATGCCTGCAACACTAATGGTGTTCCTTCGCAAATATTATTGGTAAGCTTATTCAGTATAAACGCTTTGGGTTGTGCGGTGGCTGTTTCTTTTATTTTCTGAACAGTGCCACCACCATGTTTTACCAGGTACATATTGCCATGCACATCTTCACCAAACGATACATTGCCAGCGCCTGCCGTGCCGTTTAATATTTTAGTGGTGGTAAAGGTGCCGTTGTCATTTATACTTGCCCACAAGTGCTGGTTTACCGCATCGGCAAATAAATAATAACCCCATGCGCCTTTGTATTTTGCACTGCGATATACATGGCCGCCCGTAACCGAAAAGCCGCCTGCTGCCGAATGATTGTAAACATATACGGGGTCGGTTAAGCCCGATACGCCCGGGCATGATGAAAATACTACCATGCCTTCATAACATTTCCATCCATAATTTTCACCTCCGGTGCTGTTAAAAGGCTGAAAGTTTATTTCTTCCCAGGCATCTTGCCCCACATCGCCCATCCACATATCTCCGGTAATTCTGTCGAAGCTGAAACGCCACGGATTGCGCAGGCCGCTTGCCCATATTTCATTGCGCACACTCGAACTGCCTGTAAAAGGATTGGTGGCGGGTATGCTGTAGCCCGTGGCGGTATTGACATCTATGCGCAGCATTTTACCCAACAAGCTGGTGGGAGTTTGCCCGTGGTTCTGCGGGTCGTTGGCACTGCCGCCATCACCCATGCCTATATATAAATAGCCATCTTTTCCGAAGTGCATACAGCCCCCGTTATGATTGGAGAAAGGCTGGGTTATAGTAAATATTTCGCCCACCGAAGAGGCATCAGCTACGTTTGAATCAGACGCGCTTACTGAATACCGGGCTATCACTGTTGCGCCATCGTTGACAGGCGCTTTGCGGGTGTAGTTTACATAAAAGTAGCCGTTGGTTTTATATTCGGGATGAAAGGCAAGCCCCAGCAAGCCGCGCTCGCTGTTGGTCTGCCCGTTATAGCTTACCAGCGCTGTAATATCAAGGAAGGTAGTGATAGTGCCGTTGGGCAGCCGCACCTTTATTAAGCCCGATTTTTCGAGTATAAACAACCGCTCATCGCCTGCATGAAAAACACCCAGGGGCAATGTTAAACCTGTTACGAAAGTTTCGAGTTGAATTTGCGGTTGTGCCATTGCTCTTCCGAAGAAAAACACTAAGGCTGAAAAGATGACGAGCTTTTTCATTTTATTCAATTTTCAATAAAATTACGGTAATGCTTTTAAAGCTAAGAAGGGGCAACTACATTTGTTGCTTAAATACTTTATTATGAATAAGGCTGAAATTTTAAATGATATTATCAGAAACAGGCGTTCGGTTTTTGTAGCACAATATGATACTGGAAGAACAGTGCCCGATACTATTATTAATCAAATGCTCGAAAACGCCAACTGGGCGCCTACACATTATCTCACCGAGCCCTGGCGTTTTGTGGTGTATAGTGGCGAGGGCTTGAAACAGTTTGCCGCTTTTCAGGCTGAATTATACAAACAGGAAGCAGGTGATAAATATGAGCAAAGCAAGTATGATAAATTGCTTGCTAATCCGCTTAAAGCATCGCACATCATTTCTATTGGTATGAAACGCCATGCAATGGATAAATTGCCCGAAACGGAAGAAATATGTGCCGTAGCCGCTGCGGTACAAAATATGCAGCTTACTGCCTCGGCCTATGGCGTGGGCTGTTACTGGACTACCGGAGGTATAACTTTTTATGAATCGGCAAAACCTTTTTTGGGCCTCGACCCTGCCGATAAACTTTTGGGCTTTCTATATGTAGCCTATGCCAAAGAAGGCGCAACTACCGAAGGCAGAAGGAAGCCTGTTGAAGATAAGGTGAAATGGGTGAAGAGGTAATGTAGGGATTGGTTTGTGGGTGTGGGCTTTAATTAATAAATCTCTTCTATCCTGATAGCTATCGCATATTCATGTCTTCCCCTAAAATAGGGTTACACAAAACCTAAAGAAAAATGGAATAAGGAAGCCCTATTCAGAAGTTATGGAACTAAAAGTGATTAATTAACTACAAATGTATCACCTCGCCATAGGCTGCGGCAGTGGCTTCCATCACGGCTTCACTCATAGTGGGATGCGGATGAATGGCTTTGATAATTTCGTGTCCCGTTGTTTCTAATTTGCGGGCAACAGGTAGTTTATTTGTTTCATAGTGTGGCTTTCTTTTAGTTCTCAATTAAATTATACCAATTACAGGGCAATCATTTTTTTCGGAGAGTAACAATTGAGTGCGTTTAAATTGTGTGGTTGTAGAGAGCGGTAAACCCTCTAACTTATTGCGCCCCGTGCTCTTTAGCGTTGCCTGATACAACATTAGTTTCTTTTTCAGGAATAAGAAAAGTTTTAGGATTTTCTTTAAAGTAAATCAATACCCTTTTTAGTAAAACACGATAGCCTGCAAGCTTAATATTTCTGGCTCTTAGTGCCACAAAAAATGCCAGTGAAAAACTGACTATGAAATTCACAAAACCAACGCCAAGAACACCAATAAAAACAATTAATATTTCCCACCAAGGCATCACAACAAAGTTTTCGTAAACACCTAAGCTGAAATAACCTGAAGAAATGGTGATGTGTCTGATATCGTAATACCAGCCTAATATTTCGCCTATAAATGTGGCTGTGCCCAGAAAAAAACCTAACAGAAAATTACCTACTAAACTTCCCAAATTATGTTCCATGTAATTGGCAAATTTGTTTAGCAAACTATGAGGCATCATTACCTTTAAATAAGGGTGCTTCCTTATTCTTTCGGGAATATGGTCATAAATAACTTTATTGTCGTAATAGCCTGAAATAATGCCCGACAAAAACAAAAAGAACCCTGTGATAGCCGCATAAAGCCATACTAATGATTTAACAGGATTATTGGAATCGAGCATCTTACCTGCTTCTATAGTATCGATAAGATGAAAGCCAATTAACTTTTCAAGCAGTACCATCCAAAACAAAGTGAGTGGAAACACAACCAGCAAGTTTCCGATAAATGAAATGGTTTGCGAACTCCAAACCTTGGCTATGAGATGTGCAAAATTTTCAGAAGATTTTAAGCCGGTAACTTTTGGGTCTAAAGCGCGGGCTAAAGCAGAGGCTGTCATGGCCGGTTGCTTGGTGGCCAGTGATGAGCCTGTAACATGAATCAGAATGAAACCCATTGCGTAATTCAGCGAGTACATAACAGCTTCCCAAAAAGGCGCATAGTTTGCGTGATGAATGAGAATCTTAAAAATTACTACAAAGGAAATAATTACGCCACCACCACAGGCTGCCTTAAAAAACTTGAAGTATTCTTTTCTGTTGCGGGCAATGTAATGGTCGCCCGATTTGCTTTTATGCTCGGCAATTTGATAAGAGAGCAAGGCAATATTATCTCTGAAAAATTCTCTTAGTCCGTTTTTATTTTGCTCGTCATATACTATTTGCTTGAAGAACTTTACAAAACGCAACATATCAAAACGCAGCCCATCCATAAAGTCGGTCATGATTTGCATGCGCTGTGTCATTTGCTCAATGCGCTTAATAATAAAGCTTTGATGCAGGCTTGCCCCTTCAATGGTAGTCTTTTCTTTTATCAGCTTTATATTTTCCTGACATTGGTTTAGCAGCAGTGTGATTTTCTCAAAACGATTTGCTACCTCAGAAGCATCTAAGCCGGTATTGAGCAACATTACTAAATCATATACCTCTTTATTCTGCGAAAGAAACGGAGAAAGTAATTCATCTTGTGAAGATATTTTGCCAATAATTTCTTTCTCTAAACCCAAAGCCGCAACACGGTAGGAAAGCACTTTTAGCGCATTGAACATTTGGTTTTTAAAGTTCACAGGTGTTGCTACCAAATTAAAATTGAGCACGGTGAAAAATTCTTTCCATGTAGCATCATCAATTTCAGCAATCCACTCAAAATCATTTCTCTCTTTGAAAATTTCATGCATTTTGTGATTAATGCTGTTCTCTTCTTCTACAGGTGGCAAAATTTTATGCGATAGTTTTCTCGATGCTTCGCTCCAGAAATTTCCTTTACTAATAATACCTGTTTCGGTAAATAATTGAGTAACATCTGATTGGTGAAGTATGAAGAGAATATTTTTTCTGATACCTTCCCTGTAATGCTGATTTTCTTTGAGATGTTCAATTAGCTTAAACAACTTGTAATTAGCGGTAGACAGGCGTTCAAAAAAAGCAGGGCGCAACTGGCTCACCAATACCCGCAGCAATCTTACCGCTTGTGTCTTGTCTGTATTAGCAGAAAGCTCTTGTAGAATCTTATCCAAAATGATTTTTTAGAGCGCTTTTTCTTTTAAATGTATCTCTATCAAATCCAAGCTATCGCGCTCCTCATACCAAAATTCATCGCTGGTAAGTTTTAGAATGCGCCATATATGTGCCTCCTGCACTCCGAAATTATCCGCAAAAAGCAATATTAAATTCTCGGCTTTTCTGTCAAATTCCCAAATACCTTTTTTGTTTACAATACTATCAACTCCTGCTGAAGATAACAGCGTATCTGTTTTAGTTAACGCTCCCGATTTTTCAATAATTACTTCTTTTCTAAAAGTATTGGCAGGTTGCGCTGTTTTATTAATGAATGCAGCTTCTACTACCCATGTGTTGGTTACACGACCGGTTTTTGTTCTTAAACTTACCGATGGTCCATATTCATATTTATTACACGCGACTAAAATGGTAGCTACAATAAAAAGTAACGATAGTAAATACTTATTCATAAG
>CAYSGX010000153.1:0-7168 GCA_964430605.1 uncultured Chitinophagaceae bacterium | reverse complement strand
CCGCTGGCCATCATGTTTCCCGATACACATTTTCATTTGGCCGATTCCATCGGAAAAAAAATTACGGTGGTAAAAGCGGTTGCCGATGCTTTAGGCCTGATAAATGTAAAGGCCAGCCATGCGCGTGTAGAAACCCTAAAAGGCGATTACGATTTTGTTACTGCCCGTGCCGTAGCGCAAACCGAAGAGTTGGTGAAGTGGACCAAACGGTTAATTGTTGAAGACGATATCAATAATTTGCCCAATGGCTGGTTGTTGCTTAAAGGTGGCGACCTCACCGAAGAACTTAATCAGTTTGCCGCCAACACGCATATCTATAATATCAAAAATTATTTTTCAGAAGATTTTTTTGAAGAGAAGCATGTGGTGCACATCAAGAAATTTTTAATTGATGCTTAATTGCTGTTCATTTTTCTTTTCAAAGCATTTCTGAATATCCAGATAATACCTACAGAAGATATAATAACTAACAGTATCGGAATCAGCGAATAGCTTTCTTCCAAAGTAGGGTTTAAGGCAAATTGCCAAATTTCTTTTACATTTTTGCCTAAATAGAAAAATAAAAAGGTGCGGGGCAACGCACCTAAAAACCCGGCAAACAAATATTTTTTTATGCCGGGCTGCAATGCGGCAAAAACAATGTTCATCATCGCAAACGGGAATATTGGCGATAACCTTCCGAAGAAAATTAGTAGAAACTCTTGCTTGTGCAGCCCCTCTATAAATTGAGCCAGCTTTTTATGCTGAAAAAGCCTTTCGCCAATAAAATAATGGTAAATAAACTGTCCGAATTTTAAACCAATAAAACTTGCAATTACATAAGCGGCCATTACACCCGCAATGCCATTCCAGCCAAAAAAATAGCCCGACAAAATTGCGATAACCGTTGTGGGCGTAAGCGCAAATGACATGGTGAAAGTGGCAATGCCAAAAAATATGAAAAACGATGTGGCATCGCCATTGAGCAGCCACCGGCTTTTATCTTGCAGAAAATAGATGATAGAAGAGGCAAATAATGTAGGCAGCACCGCGAAAATTAATAGCAGCACAACCAATCTTATTCCTCCCGACTGCTCAATAAAATTTGCTATTCGCTTTTTCACGTGGCGAAGTTAACACAACTAATGCTTGTAATAATTCTATGAAATTACGATTGGTGTTCTATAAGATATTGCAGCGCAAATTCATAGCCTTTTAAGCCCATGCCACACACTATCGCTTTTGCTTTTGGCGCAATTAGCGAGCGTTGACGATAATCTTCCCGGGCATAAGGATTGGAAATGTGTACTTCAACAACAGGCGAAGTTATTGCGGCAACCGCATCGGCAATGGCTACAGAAGTGTGTGTGTAGCCCGCTGCGTTAAGAATTATACCATCTATACTGAAACCAACTTCTTGCAGTTTGTTTATTATATCGCCTTCGTTATTGCTTTGAAAGTAGCTCAGTTCAACTTCGGTATATTGCGATATTAACTTTTCGTAGAAACCTTCAAAGCTTTGTGTGCCGTATATTTCTGGTTCGCGCTTGCCCAGCAAATTCAAATTAGGCCCGTTGATGATTATAACTTTCATTTTAGAATGATATGTTTGCATTAAAGAATTTAGGCAAGCCAAACATATAACTTAAAACTTAAAACATAAAACAGGTGGATTGGATTAGCGGCATAAAAGGTTTTAAGCAATATCTGAAATTAGAGAAATCTCTTTCGCCTAATTCTATAGATGCCTATATGCGCGATATTGAAAAGCTGCATCAATATCTCGAAATTACAGGCGATACTACCATGCCTGAAAATATTACGCTTAATCAACTGGAGCAATTTGTACAATACATTCATAAACTTGGTTTAAATGACCGGTCACAGGCAAGAATTATTTCGGGCATCAGGGCTTTCTATAAATATCTTTTAATGGAAGATGTAATGAGTCACGACCCGACTGAACTTTTGGAAGGGCCTAAGTTGAGCAGAAAACTTCCCGATACTTTAAGCATTGATGAAATAAATGCGATAATAAGTTCACTGGATTTAAGCACACCTGAAGGCACTAGAAATAAAGCTATGCTTGAAACTTTATATAGTTGCGGGCTAAGAGTTTCAGAATTAATTAATCTTAAAATTTCTAATCTTTTTTTAGATATTGAATTTATTAAGGTAGTGGGTAAAGGCGATAAAGAACGGCTTATACCCATTGGCAGCGATGCCATTAAGTATATTAATATTTACCGAAATACTACCCGCAATCAAATTAAAATAAAAAAAGGCAGCGAAGATTATTTATTTTTAAACCGAAGAGGCAAGCAGCTTGGCAGAATTATGGTTTTCTTAATTATTAAAGATTGCGTAGCAAAAGCCGGAATTACAAAATCTATCAGCCCGCATACTTTTCGACATTCATTTGCCACGCATTTGGTAGAAGGCGGTGCCGATTTAAGGGCGGTGCAGGAAATGCTTGGGCACGAGTCTATAACTACTACCGAAATTTATACCCATTTAGACAGGGAATATTTAAGGGAAACTATTGCAAGGTTCCACCCGAGATTTCAGAAATAATTTTCTTCTTATTTCTTCCTGAAGTAATATTCAGTTTGTAAATCGATATAGCCATAATCAATTACCAGCGTATCGCCCTGCCGAAAAATATAGCCATTACGCGGAATGACAGAGAGCTTTATCATGGTTCTGGTATCGCCTTCCATAGCATTGTTTAATTCATAACTGCCTTTTTCTTTCAGCAAGGTGTTTTCAAATTTTTCAAAAGTGTTATCGGCTTTTAAATTTAACAGTACATTCAGGTTTTCTGTATTTGGCGTAGTAATTTTAGGCACTCTTCCGCAGCAGGAAGTTTTTGCCCATTGCCATTGGCCCACAATACTATTGGTTTCAGTATTCATTTTTTTTACTGCCGCGTTTTCGCTGGTTACTTTACCTTGCCTGTTGCTTTTACAACTTATTAAAATTGCCGGGCAAGCAATCAAAAACACAAAAGCTATTTTCATTTTGTAACAGATTATGGTAGTATAAGAATTAGTTTTTGATACACTGCATCAGCGCTGCTTAGGCTTAAAGTGTACCAGCCAACGGGTAAATTTTTATGCTGAAAATCAATAGTCAGCTCGTTGCTGTTCGATGCTTCAAAAGACAGGTCTGTAGTTTTTCCGTTTACATCTACAAAAGCGGCTTTTTGCCATTGTATATTCTCAGCTTTTACCAGCAATTTATTTTTAGTTGGGTTAGGGTACACAACTACCGTATTTGAATTTGAAATATCGGTAACACTATTAGGTAACACTACTACAGTGTCCTGGTAAAATGAAGAAGATACAAAAGTGCTTCCGCCTACGCCTTGTGTGTTTACCTGCAACACGGGAAACTTCTTGTCTTTAGCCAACCATTTGTATTGCACTTCAAGAGGGCGGTTAAAGCCGAAGCCGAAGTTTTGACTGTCTATATATATGCTGTCTCTTATTCTTAGAGTACTCTTTAATCTAACTACCTCAAAAGTATCTAAAGGTGTTATAAGTGTGCCCCAGCCATCTGCCTCATTTATTCTGGTGTGCCTGTAAGTATAATTGGCCAGTGAAGGAATATCAATGCTATACCTTGCCGTTGAAGTATCTGTGTTGCCGTAAGTTAGCGGAAAGGAGTAGATTTCATCATCGTCATCAAAGCGGAATGGTGTTGGAATTCCATTTATTGTAGCGCCAATACCTACCTGCCTGAATACGTTATCGTTTCGGTCATAAAAATTATAAGCATCGGAAGAAGCGATAATTGCGGGCAGCGAAAGGCTTGCATCATCGGCCATATTCGCGCGATTGGGATTAAACGATACATCGCTGAAATAAACACCGTATAAAATACCTGTTTGTGAAACAGTATAATATCGCTTCACGGTTTGCCCGGCTTTCAGCAACTCGCTGAAATCCCACAAGAAATTGGTATCGGCAATGGCATAGTCGAAATCGTTTATGTTTGCGGGGTTGCTGATAACAATCGTATCTCTCGAACGGGCGATATCGTCTTTAGTAATAGTTATTTGTGCGTTAAGCAATTCGATTGAAGCTGAAAAGAGTATCAGCCATAGCAGGCGGTTTATCATAATTGTCGTTGATGTAGTATAAAGTTACTAAGTATATTTTTTAAAGGCCAAATACAAATTTCCCAAGGCTAAACATTGCCAGCGTAATAATGAAAATACCTGCGAAGTTGAGTATTAATCCCGGTCGCACCATATCCATAGTTTTTAATTTTTCACTCCCGAAAATTATAGTGTTGGGTGCGGTGCCCACAGGCAACATAAACGCGTAAGATGCCGCTATGGTGCCGGGTATCATTACAATAAGCGGATGAATACCGGTGCTGATAGCAATAGCTGCCAATACAGGAAGGCTTAGTTGTATGGTTGCCATATTAGAGGCGATTTCTGAAATCATGGTGATAAACAGGCAAACGAATAATACAATTACAAAGGGCGGATAATCTTTCAGGAATAATAAATTTTCAGCGAGCCAGCCGGTTAATCCCGAATCGGAAAACCCTTTAGCTAAGGCAAAACCACCGCCAAAAAGCAGTATAACAGAGTAGGGGAGTTTCTTCACTTGTTCCCAGGTGATAAGCATATCATCTTTTTGCTTAGAAGGAATAATAAACAGGAAAGAAGCGATAAACACCGCCACCGCGCCATCCTGAATATAACTGGGGTAAGGAAAGAAATTGCTCCAGCCTTTAAGGGTAAAGCTGTCCAGCACTAAATCGGCACGGGTAAACCAAAGCAGTACTAAAATGATAAACAGTGTGGCCACTGTTTTCTCTTCAAAACTTATTTTTCCCATTGCTTTTAGTTCATCGGAAAACATGCTGCTGTTTACTTTCACATCGCTGAAACCGGAAGTGCGCATGTAAATAAATTTCAGCGCAAAAAAAGCGGTGGCAAGCATTAGCAGTGCAACGGGCATGGCAAACATAAACCACTTTAAGAAATTAACAGGCTCTTCGGCAGGATAGGTTATGCCGTAATAGCTCACAAATATCATGTTGGTGGGAGTGCCCACTATGGTTGCCACCCCGCCAATAGAAGAAGCATAGGCAATGCCTATGAGCAATGCTTTTGTAATGTTTTCGCTGTTGGGAAGCTTCATGCTGTTTATTTTATCAATAATGGCGAGCGTGGTGGGTATGAGCATCATGGTGGTGGCAGTGTTAGAAATCCACATGGAAATAGCATAGGTGCAAAGCATCAGCCCCATCAATATTTTATCGCCATCAGAACCTATTCTGAGAATAATATTTAAGGCGATTCTTTTGTGCAGGTTCCACCGCTCCATGGCAAACGCTAAAATGAAACCACCGACAAAAAGAAACAACACATCGTTCATATAGGTCGCTGCCACTTCGCTGGTACTCATTAACCCCGTAAGCGGAAAAGCGAAAACAGGAATCATGGAAGTAACCGCCAAAGGCACCACTTCGGCAATCCACCAGGCGGCCATCCACACGGTAATGCCCACCATGCTGCCAATTTTAATATTGCCCGAAAAATGCCATGCTATAAACCCCAATACTATTCCGGCTATGGGGCCGAAAATATTCTTCACCATTTTCATGGCTTAAAAATACAGTAAGTTTTTTAGCATATATCGAATCGCTTTTTTAAAAGCCGGTGGGGGTATTTGCTGTTGCTTTCTTGGCGGATGCTAAGGAACCAGATGGGGAGTACGAAATCCCGCCTATTGCAGATGTGCTGTTAGGCGGTAGTAGTTCTCATTTTGTCAAGCTACTTGGAAATTTTTCTGCGATTATTTCGTCAACCGTCTTAGGTGTCACCTGTGAATTAAGTTTTTCAAGAATTGCTAAAGTTTCTCTGTATTCCATTGCTTCTGGTAGTCTTGAAAATTCAGCGTCAAGTCCAATTTCTTTTACTTTCTGTTCTATTTCGTCAAGAGTTACATTGAAAAATTCCTTGCGGTAATTCAGCATATTTACTTTCTTGTTTGTAAATGCCTTGTGTAATTCGTTTTCAAGTGTCGGTGCTTCGTCTGAATAAATCATTGCGTGAATGTCAAATTGAAATGGAACAGAAGCGTCTCCCAATTCTTTAACTCTGTCAATTGGTTCTAATCGTCTTGTCATACCGATTTTGTAAACGTTTTCACCGAATGAACCGATATTGGAAATAATATATACGTGTCCTCGCTTGGTCTGTTGAGCCATTGATAATGCTCTTTCTTTTTTCTCTTGTGCCTCTTTAAGTTCTTGTTCTAACTTTTCAATTTGGGCTTGAAGCTTATCGTGTTTTTCACCTGTCGATGCTTCATATTCCTTTCTCGCTTTATTCAATGCTTTTTGATATGTTGCTTCTTCTTTCTCTGCTTCTCTTTGAGCTTGCTCAAATTCCCTTTTTGCTTTTTCTTCTTCTCTTAATTCTTCCTGAATTGCTCTTATTTCCTCTTTTTCCTGCTGTCTTTTTGATTGGTATTCATATTCAAGAATAAGTTCTTTCCTTTTCAAGTCAAGATATTGGCTGTTTAGATAAACTTGAAATCCTTGTCCCAATTTATTAATGGCATCAAACAGTTTTCGCATACGCTCTTTCATTTGATTGACATTATTCCATTTTACTTTGGAAATTAAAACATCACATTCTCCATTGAAAGCCCTTAACATAAGTTTCTTGTAAACTTTGACAACCGCTCGCCCTTTTGCTTCGCTTCCTTCCACTGTCCAGTTTGTATTGCAAATTGCTGCTGTGTCAGCAGAAATCATTTCTTTTTGAATTTGAATGATTTTATTCTGCTCATCTCTATAGTCGTCCGATTTTTCAAAGTCATATACAGGTTCATAAATCCCAAACTCAATTAGGTCTAATTTACTTTCAAAAACACTAACTTCTTTCCGAAGGTTTTTATATGTTTCTAAGGCACTTTGGTAGTCGGAGTTTAAGGTATTGAACTCTGTCTCAATATTCTTTATTTCAGTATTTTTTGAACTGATTATTTGCTCTAAACTCTTTTTTTGACTTTCAACTTCCGCTTCAATGTCGGTAATAGGTTTGTATCTCTCAAGTTGTGATTTGAGTTGTTTGATTTCTTCAAACTCTTTCTTCTTTAAAAAGTCAAATAGTCCCATTGTTTTTAATGTTTATTAGTTGTTTGTTCGTGTCGCCCAG
>CAYSGX010000152.1:0-7176 GCA_964430605.1 uncultured Chitinophagaceae bacterium | reverse complement strand
CCGAAGCGGTGGCATTCGCAAGGGCAAAGGGTATTAAAATTATTCCGCTGTGCCCTTTTGCTAAAAGCGTGTTTGACAAAACACCTGAGTATGGCGATGTGTTGTAGCCGCTATTAGCTAAGTGTTCGCTTAAAACATTTAGACCATTACCTTTGCATGGCATTTGCCTATGATTAAACAATTGATAAAAAGAAGCTACCGCATTAGTAAATATGTAGTTTATAAAGAAACACTTATTGATGCGCGAGAGCAATTTTGGTCGTTTATCGGCTCATTTACAGGCATAGGTATCATTGCTTATATACAAAGCTTGTATTTTGAACCATTAGAAAATATTTTTCTTATTGGCTCATTTGGCGCGAGCAGTGTGCTGATATATGGGGCTATTCAAAGCCCTTTGGCACAGCCCCGCAATCTTGTAGGAGGGCATCTTATCAGTGCGTTGATAGGTGTGTGTATTTTCAAGTTGTTTCCCGAAATAATATGGATTACAGCCCCGCTGGCTGTTTCAACGGCTATAATAATTATGCAATATACCAAAACCCTGCACCCGCCCGGTGGCGCCACAGCTTTAATAGCTGTAATTGGTTCTGAGAAAATAAAAAGCCTGGGATTCTTTTATATACTCTCCCCGGTATTATCAGGAGTGTTGATTTTGTTGGTAGTAGCGCTTGTTTTTAACAACATGACTTCGCAAAGAAGATATCCTACCGACAGCAGGTTTTCAAGAAGCATTAAATGGATGGTGGCCCCTGCCAAACAGCAGCTTAATAAATTCAGAAGAAGAAAATAAAGGCTTCATCTCGCCACCTTTTACAACATCTCATAAAATAGCAAAAATCATAGTTCAGACAACTTATTACTTATTACTTATCACTTAAAACTTATCACTATCTACAAAACAAAAGGTCGGGACACCACTATATCCCGACCTTCTGCCCCACCATCAACATCAACTATGCACTGGGCTCCATTTGTACATTCAGCGTACCCATCGTTCCCGTGTTCACCTCATGCGCTACCGATACACTCACATAAGCCGCCTTCGAAAAACTCACCGTATAACTACCCGCTGCAACCTGCTTTATACTATACTTACCTGCCACGTCCGTAACATCCGTTTTATCGTGCTGTTCAACCAACACCGTTACTCCTTCAATCGGCAGCCCGCTTACACTATCAGTTACCGTACCCTTCACGCCCGCAGTGCCCGTGCCACTTATCAAAAACATTACATCCTCTATCACAAACTGCTGCTTCACTTCTTTGTTCTTTCTGAATATCTTTTGCCCGTCTTTGCATATACCTGTAGTAGTTGCATACACCGCATTATTCGCATTAATCTTTTCAGCCGTTTGCACCCGCTCCTGTTCTTCCGCCTGCAAAAAGAACTGGTGTTTAGTTTCAAAAAGCAATTTCAAAGCATCAAATTCGGGAGGGAAAGTAGGCGGCATATTATTATTTGCGCTAAGCACAGCACTACGATTACTTATATATGTGCTTGCACTCATCAATAAGCCTTTCGTGCTGTCCCAGTTTTTGTCCGATGCTTTATCATAATAATCTTGTCCCGCAGCCTCATATTGCATCTTGCGCAGTTCAGCATCATACGCGTCAAAAATATAACTCTTCAAATCCTGAAACTTATTCAGCACATCCGTATTCAACAGCCCTAGCTCCTTACGTGCCGTCTCTGCCGCTTCACCTCTTGCCTGTTCATCAGGCAGTTGGCGGGCCGCCTCCAGCGCCACGTCTGCGGCAGCTATAAACACCGCGTCATACTTTGGTTTAAAATTGCTAAAGTCTGTTACATGTTCTTCCAGCGAGGTAAGAACCGTTCTCGAAAGCGTGTACATCTCTTGCTGAGTACACTTGTAGTTTGGATTAGCCATAACCTTTAAGTTTTGCGCCCTCCCCTTATTCCATCTGTTTTCAAAAAAGAGAAAAGCCGGTTAAGAAATTCATTACAATCTCCCAAACGCAACACCCAAAAAAATATTTTTATTCTCCTCAACTTTTTTTTGAAAAAATAAATAGCACACTCAAAGTCTTACCTATACAGTTGACTTTTAGAAACTATTTTTTTTAAAATGAGGGTTGTTCAATAGCTATTCTGTTCATCCGATGTAGTGTAAAGGTTACACACACTTTGTCCAAAGTAATTCACATTCAAGACGGTGTCAGTTTGTGTTAGCAATGTACGTTGGCTTTATATTATGCCATCAGGGTTAATAAAAACAAGATTTCCTGTTTCTCTTAATCTGTTTACAATGTTTACTGGTATTGGAGTTGGAGTTCCCTCAATGTCTTCCATAGGTCGAAAAGAAATATTGGTTGCAACAGCATCTTGAAAAGGATATGCCGTAATTTCTGTTTGATTCCAAAAACTTGCAATTGGTAGTTTGGTAGAATAAATAAAATCTAAATCGCTACCGATTATCGTTAAGTAAACATTGTTACTAAGAGGTGTGTTGGGGTTAAGGCTAAAGCAAACTACATCAGTAGGAAACCCTACTCCATTTCCACACGGAACTGTTTTACCAAGTAACAACGATTTGTTTTTGCCGATAATTAACTCTTTCAATTTAGTAGGAAGGAAAGTTGGCAAATGAACATCATCAGTCGCATCAGTTAAATTAACTTTAGTCCCTGCTTGTAATTTTATGTCTCGCAAATGTTCTACAATCGGTGGAGTTAAACTGTGCTTTGCAAATACAGGATTAAGCGAAACGGCATCATAGCTTTCAATAAATTGTTGGTCGTTTGAAGCAATCAATACATATTCTTCTTTCGTTCCTGCATCTGACCAAACTGCTGATGTGAGAACTAAACTATCTTCTTTAGACACCCTTGAAGAAAGATTAATGTCAAAAGTCGGATTAAGCAAAGTGTCATGTAGGATATTTGCTGAATGGTCAATCCCAAAATTGGTTGTAATGTCTTGCACTTCCGTTTCAACTGCAAGTTTTATATCGGCTTGAACATCCTCAAACTTAACTTCAGGGGCATTAAAGTTGTCCTTGTATTTTAATAGAGAAGATATATTTACTTTTCCTGCCGCACTTGTAGATTTTTGCAAAACTTTTTGCAAATAATGCTCTCTTTTTCTTATACCAACAAACTCAAAAATTACATACTTGCTACTAACTAAATCAGCAAACTCTGAATTTTTCAGATAGTCCATAGTCAGAGTTAAACCTGAATAGGTATTATCAACTAAGTAAGCAAGTATGTTTGTGTCAAGGTAAAACTTAATTCTAAATTGTTCTCTTACTGGTAAGTCACTCCATGTTTCCATTGTGAAAATTATTCTTCTTCTATTTGAAAATGTTTGGTAACAAATTGTTCATTTATTGTTTGACCTTCTTGCAACTCTTCTAAGGCTCTCTGAATAAAAGAAAAACAACTTTTTAGAAATACTCTTAAAATGCCATGTGATTTTGTCCTTAGTGCAGTTATAGCAGTATCGTCAAATGGAAATAAGTTTTGTGATTCTTCTCGTGCAAGATTGAGATAGTTAATCAAAATAGTTTTTGCTCTGTCATCGTTTAAAGATTTTAAATCAATTATTCTGCTACTGATTCTTTCTGCCAAAGGTGGTGATACAGATTTTAGTCTTTGAAGTGCAGGCGGTGTCATAGCAAATAGTGAACACCAATTTCTTTCTTTATCAATCAATGCTCTCAAATTAGTTACATACCTGTCAATTTCAATTGGCGATAAACGACCTGCTGTAACATTTTCAAACTCATCAACCAAAATATAAAAATCAGTATAGCCCTGCGCTTCAATTAATTTTACTATTGCCCTTATGATATAAACTTCCTTCTTATCTAATTCTTTTGCACTACCTGTTGTAAGTGCCTCCCAAGTTTTATTTATTCCGATATTTTCTGCAAGTAAGTCATAGAAATACATTGCAATTGTTGTGTTATCAAAATGGGTTGTGAAAATGGAAATGACAAAACCTTTGAGCTTGTCTTGGAATTCTTTTTTCTTTTTTGGATAAGCGTTAAGAATTTTTGAATACCAAGCATCCAAAAAGGATTTATAACTAACAAGATTTACAGGGTCAAAGGGATCGGTATCATCATCAAATAAACTTACTCCAATTGGTCTGAATGCAAGTATTTCGTCTTTGAATTGCTTACTTGTTGCAATCTTTTCAAATGCGATATTCCACAAGTATCGTTTGAAATTTTCCTCACCAATCTGCGAAATTATTGCCCCTATTAATTCAGTAAGTTTTGCTCCCGGATTATCAATGTAAACTACATAAGGTCGCTTGTTTAAATCTTTATTCTGATTAAACAATTCAAGAATATACTTTGCATAAAGTAATGTCTGTGTTTTCCCTAAACCATAATCACCACGAATAACGGCACTGATGTATTTATCTTTTGAGATTGTGTTTTGAAGAGAAAGTGAATCAATAATAAACTCTTCAACTCCTTTTTTTACATCATCATCAATTGGTTCTAATTTACCAATCAAATAAGGTGTGCTGTTCAAATCCGAAATCCCTGCTCTTGGAAACGGATTAAATGATAATCCCAACTTTTCAAATCGCTTTGATGAATCAGGTTTTATCCCTCTGTTTGCCAGCAGATTTTTTAGTAGATTGTTGTCTGTGTTTTCTGTCATTGTAAAAGTAAATGTGAAATGTATGAATCTTTAAATTGCGGCACAAAATTTATTTCCGTGTTTCTGATAAAAATCTCTGATGTTCTCTGCAAACTAAATGAATTGCTATCTGCCAATGCTTGTTCAATAATCAAATCTTTAATATCACTTATTCTATACCTGTATTTAAGTGCAATTTTAAGAATTAGTTTTGGAATGTGAATGTGCTTTCCATTGAACTCTGATTTGATAAAATCAAGCAAGTTCAGTTTTGGTTTTTCTTGGTTCACATAATACACACACGAAAGCGATTTTAAGTTATTCGAAAGTTCGTAATCAAGGTTTTTGAGATTAAATTTTTCAAGTAATTTCAATTCCTGTCCCCATTTTAAATATACATCCCAAAAACGCATCAAGCCCCCGTTGTTGTTGCCTTTATCATTTGGTATTCGGAAAATATCTGTATTATCAGTCAATGAAAAGAGAAAAGCATCATTGAACCTATTTTCAATCATGAATGGGAAAATAGGATTTGAATTTCTTGATAGATTCTCAGAGGTAACTTGATTAAGAAATGCCGTATGGTCATCTTGAATTGGATTGAGTAACCATGAATGAATTTCTCTGAAGCGAAAATAATCGTGATAAATTTTTGTAAATAATTTAGTGTCATTGGCAGTTAAATCGCTTGTATATTTTTCTTCTACGAAATAATTTCTTTCAATCTTATAGTCTTTATTGATGAGTTCAAAATTTATTAGAGCGTTTAACTGTTCTAAGATTCTTCTGCTATCCCAAGGTGTCTTTGCAAACGGAAGTCCTGAATCAATAACTTTTTTTGAAAAATCATCTTTCCCTTGATAGGGGATATTTTTTAAAGCGATGAAAACATTTTTGAGTTCAATAAAATGATAGACATAAGAAAAGCTCCAACCTTTTTCTAATGAAGAATTTTGTTTTGCCTGCTCTTCGTTAAAAAATGGTAGTGCATGTTGCTTTGATTTACTTAGGTCAATATACTTTATCATTTTATTACTAAAACATTTTCTGATAACTCAAGGCTGTGTCTGTGTTTTAATGATTTCCATTTTGTTCCCCGTGTTCTAATCTTGTGAATGTTGAAGGAATTGAAACCAATGTTTTGAGAAATTCTGCCAAGAATTTCTGTAGTCGGAACAAGAATTCCATACGGTGCTGAATCTCCCAAAATTAAATATGCGTTATTTCTTCTTCTCACTACTCTACGAATTTCTTTCAGCACATCAAACATATCTTGAAAGTAAAGTAAAGTAAGAATGTCAAAACTTTTTTTGCCTGACTTTTCTTTTGCTGCCGATTTGATTGTTAGTGTTGTTGCGATTAGTTCTTCTGCAATCACTTTGTTTGTCAAGTAAAATTCTGATTTTCTAAATTCTTCAATTAAAAATTCTGATTCGCTGTAATGAGTTGTTGCACCTGTAACAAGTTTGTGTCTTATCTTTTGCGTAATGTCATTCCAGTTGTCGGTGATTTCAAAAAAGTGTGTATGTACTTTTGAAACTTCACCGTAATCAAGATTGTTTAAATATGGTGGTGATGTAATGCACATGTTGCATTCACCATCCTCAATTTGTTTGTTTAAACTTCTTGAATCTTGCAAATGAATTTTGGAAGTTTTTTTCTTGCCAAAATGTTCTATCGTGTCAGTAAACATTTGTCTTGAAATACTTTCAAAAAATTCCCAAGGTTCTTCAGTGTGTGAAAGAGTTTTGTTTCTTGAAATATATGGAACTGCAATTGGATGAATAGAAACTTTGTGAAGCGTTTGACTTAGAGCCAGCTTAAAAAACAATTTGTATTTCCATGCGCCTATTGATAAGATTGCGTTTTTAATCAGATAAAGTTTTGCAAGGGTGTCCTCCGTGTAAAGAGATTTCAAAAGTTTGTGAGGCGTATTTTCGTGGTCAAAGTTAGTAAAGCCTTCAATCATTTGCTCTTTAATGAACTGCAAATAATTTTTGAACTCCGTGCCATCAAGTTTCCAATTCAATTTTGCTCTGATAACATCATACATGAATTCTTGCCCTTCATTTCCAACGGCAGGAATGCCAACTTTCTGACTGGATACAAGTGTTGTCCCACAACCTGCGAAGGGGTCAAAAATTTGAGAATTCTTTTTTCTTTTCAGATTCTCCAACAGGATAATTTCATCAACAAAGCGGTGAGAAAAACCAGCAGTGAACTTATACCAATTGTGGATTGGGCTTTTTGAGTTGTCTTTTGCTGAACCTATATCACTGTGTAAGAATTCCATTTTTTTGCTGCTGCTAAGTTAGTAATTTAATCTTTCCACTGGTAGTAGCACCCGCTACTACCCAAAACCCCCATGAAGCGTCCGTTCATATTTGAACCAACTGTCCCCATACACTTTCCCCTAAAATCATCTAACAGCCAAAAAGGCAAAAAATCATAACCCATCATAACAATCAGCGTCATCAGCGTTCTATTCCCCTTCACCTCTTTATGCCTTTACAGCAAAAAACGGAAAGCCCAAAAGTCCTTCTCTTCGGGGAG
>CAYSGX010000151.1:637-7189 GCA_964430605.1 uncultured Chitinophagaceae bacterium | reverse complement strand
TCAACCGTTACCAGCCATTATGACGAGACACAACATACATATAATCATTGCGACCCTTGTTTTGACATTATCTTCTTGTGCGACAATGTTCAATTCAAAAAAAACCGGCTTGACAATTTTAACAAGTAAACCAAGCAATCTGACTATTGACACAGACACGATAAAAAATTTAACGACAAGAAAATCACTTACAGTTAACAGGGATAATAAGCCACTAATTATTACAGCTTACAATGACAGCTTAACGAAAACTGTAATTATAAAATCCAAAAACTCATTTGCATATTGGCTTAATCTTTATCCTAACTGGCATTTATGGACTGGCTTTTACATTGACACGAAAACGAAAAAAAGATATACTTACCCAAAGACTGTTTACATTGACCTTGCTGCAAACGACAGTTCATACTTAACCTATAAACCACTTGACAAACCGTATGACAAATACTCAAACATTTTTAAAATTACACCACTGAAAGTAGTTGGAATTATTAACCCATCTATTGAACTGAGTTATGAGCGAAAAACCGGGCGTAGTTTCTCTACCCAACTAATGGCATCCTACTTATTGCCAATAAGTATTATGGACATTGGCAATAGCTTTAAGCCAGACATTAAAGGATTTAGAGTATCTATAGAAGAAAAATTTTACTTTAAAAAATCAGCGCCACTTGGCCCTTATTTAAGTTTTGAGTTCAATTATCTAAATAATCAATACAAAGACATTTGGAATTTCGGAGTAAAAAACATTTACTCGGACACTACATATAATTCTACGAACTATCCCGATACATTTGGAATTAAAAAACAAACCTATAGTTTCAACCTGAAACTTGGCTACCAATTAATTGTCAAACGACTTTCATTTGATTTTTACGCAGGGCTTGGTTTAAGGTATAAAGACGTTAGGCATTTTGACAGAATTAATTCCAATGATGAAATGGAAAGGCCTCGGCATCCAAACCTTTATTACATCACAAACCTTAATGGTAAATATTGGACAGTAAGCATACCTCTAAACGTAAGAATTGGATGGACATTTTGACAAGAATAATACAACAAACTTTTGTGGGACAGTCCTTCGCTGGCTTTTAGAAAATTATCATGGACAGGCAATCTTCAGACTTACAGCCAACGAGTAGCATAACGACTGTAATAATTTATAACTTCGCAAGCGGAAATCACAACCGGTAAACAGTTGTCGCTTTTTAAAGAAAAAGGAGAAAAAGTGGCTGTCATTTCAATAGTAAATATCTAATCAAAATCAATAATCAAACAAAAAATGGAGCAAAGTATTTTGCAATTACACCCGGGATTAGTGTGGGGGTTTGGTATAACAGTAGTAATTATGCTAATGTTAGACCTCGGAGTATTCAACAAAAAAAGCCACATAGTAGCTTCAAAAGAGGCTACTATATGGACAATTGTTTGGATTTCGCTGGCAATGGTGTTTTCAGGAGTGGTGTATTACGTTTTCAACCAAGATGCGGGCGGGCACGATTTAGCGGTTGAAAAATTTACGCAATTTCAGGCAGCCTACTGGATTGAGAAGGCATTATCTGTTGATAATCTTTTTGTTTTCATTTTAGTATTCTCCTATTTTAAAGTTCCGAGAGAGCTACATCATAAAGTATTATTCTGGGGAATTTTAGGAGCATTGATATTCAGGGCTATTTTCATTTTTGCGGGTGTCGGGATTATTAACGTTACTTATTTGCCCGAAATGAATTTGCTTGGAAAAGCGGTTGAAATAAATGTAGTTCTTACTTTGTTTGGCCTGTTTTTAATTTACGCGGGAATAAAATCGTGGGGAGGCGGAGATGACGATGTAGAACAAGATTTTGCCAATTCTACCGGAGCTAAATTGGTAAAAAGGCTTTATAAGGTCAGTGATAATTATGCAGGCGATAAATTTTTTACCGTACAGAACGGAATAAAAATGGCGACACCGCTATTGGTTGTAGTTGCTGTAATTGAATTTACCGATGTTTTATTTGCAGTAGATTCTATTCCTGCAATCTTCGCCATTTCAAAAGACCCGTTTATTCTTTACACTTCCAACATTTTCGCGATTCTTGGTTTGCGTTCACTGTACTTTTTGTTGTCAAACTTTATCCATATGTTCAGTAAGCTACCTTATGGATTAGCAATTATCCTGGCATTTATTGGCGTAAAAATGTTGATTTCTCCCTGGGTTCATATACCTTCACCAATATCATTGGCGATTGTAGGAGGAGTATTGGTTATTTCGGTAATTGCATCGCTGGTGTTTCCTGAGGAAAATGAAGAAACGGCAGAATAATTCCGGCTATTCGCCATGTTCCACAGGGCATGTAGAACCACAAATAAAGGGGATTTTATAATCCTGACAATGGGCAAGTAAGCGCCCTGCCCGGAATTTGTAATCAGGATAAACAAAGCCCGTTTTCTCTCCTGATTATTCTACTCTCGTTATAGAAGACCCTCCGGTAGTTTGCGATTGTATTTTAGGGTTGCCGTTGTACATAATTTTGCTGGCGCCACTCAGGTTTGCCTTCAGGGTTTCTTTTACCCACACATTGGCAGTTGATGCTCCGCTTATATCAAAAATTCCCTCATCAATTTCAAGAGCTAAAGTATTGATTTTCGATGCCCCGTTCAATTCAATCGTTGCTTTTGATGCCCTGCCTTTTAGTGTCGCTTTCGATGCCCCGTTCAATTCAATCGTTAATTTGTTTACATCTATATCAAATTTGTTGCTGCTTGCCCCGTTGATTTCTATTTTCAGCGCATCTGTTTTCAAGTCTTTCACAACAGTATTGTTCAGTCCGTTTATTTCCAGATAATTCAGCATAGGCGTTGTAATATATACCGTGCCTTTTTTACTTCCGCCCGCAATATTTTTCCATTTAAAATCTGAAGCAATTTCCAGTTTTTTACCGTTAGTTTGCGCATTGAAGTTTTTAGTAAAATCTCGGTCACCTGTTATGTAAAATGAATAAGTATCACCTTGCTGAATTTCAACATTCAGGTTGCCGTCTATCTGTATTTCGTTGTAGCCGGAAAGGTCGTAGTACAATACATTTTTATCGCCCGCAGATGATTGACTGTCAGAAAAACCGCAGTCTAAACAGGCAAGCCCTTCGGCAGTCATTTTCCAATAATGCCCTATCATATCACTGTCAAAAGTATTGGTGGTATTTTTTACATCATAAATAATTTCTTCCAGCCCGCCTGATAAATAAATAATTTTTCCTTCGGGAATACTTAACCTTACCGCGACATCCTGTGCCCGGTATTTCTCTTTTACGTTTACTTCAAAGTGTGAAGGGAATGAAATAGCTGAACCGTTGTGCTGCAACGCATATACTATTGCCTGTGCTTTTTTGCCCGCCTTGCTTCTGTTATTGCCTCTTGCCGATTTTTTTACCGTTGCCGAAACTTCATCCGTTTCACTTTTCACAATATCTAAATTCCGCATAGGTATATTCAGGGTTTTTTCATCTTTTCCGAAGAAAACGGCATTATCATTAAAGCCTAAAAATATTTTTGCCTCACGGGTATCTTCTTCAATAGTTTCAAATGGCTTCAGTATAATTGTATCGTTGGTGTTATCTATTGCAATAATTTCTTTTATGGTTTCTTTAGTAGAAAAACTTTTGCCAATCATAGTGCCCGCATAAAAACAAAGTATAACGCCCACTACCCAAAGCCCTGTGAGCGATATGCTTAATGTGCGGTTGCGTGTTTTGCTGCCCAGCAATATTCTTATGCCTGAATATATGAGGCTGAAAGCCGGAATGGCAACAACTAAAAATAAACCAATACCTGCCAGCAGCATCAGCGAGTTGTTTTCAAAAACAAGCCCAAACAAAACAGGAAACGACACGCCCAAAATACCAACCGGCAATACCAGGCCGAATACTAAAAACAAGGCGAAAGCAATACCTGTAATAATAAACAACAGTGCTGCAATTTTTGAAATAGCTTTTGCAAAAAGTTTTAATAATGCTACCATAGCTGCCAGTATTTTTTGTATGGCATTTCTTACATTATTGCTTTTATCGTTATTAATGTTTTCGATTTTTTGCTGAAAATCTTTCAGGTCGTCTTTAAAGGTTTTTTCGATATTATCAATATTTACGGGTTCGCCTTTCATCTGCAGTTTGTCTGATGCCGATTTTGCTTCGGGAATAATAACCCACAGAATTATATAAATCCAAAAAGCCGTGCCGAAGCTGAGAAAAAGAAACACCACCATAATAATTCTGAGCCACAGCGGGTCGTCAATACCAAAGTAATTGCTCAGGCCCGAGCATACACCGCCCAGCACTTTATCATCGGGGTTGCGAAACATGCGCTTTTTTAATTTTTCAGATTTTGTTGCCGAAGCGTTTTGTGCAGCCTCCTCTTCCGCATAATCTTCTTCAAATTGTTCGGGCTTGCCCATAATTTGTATTACCGCGTCAATATCGGCAAGGGTAACACTTTGCTTGCGCTGTGAAATTTTTTCGGCCAGCATTTCGGCAATACGGCTTTCTATATCGGCAACAATTTCATCGCCTCCCTCTTCTTTTTCAAAACGCTTGCGCACTGATGCCAAATATTGCTGCAACTGCTCATAAGCGTTTTCATCAATCTGGAACACTTGTCCCGATAAATTGACAGAGATGGTTTTTATCATTTTAGTGCATTTTTATTTTTCAAAAATAGGTGTGGTGGTAATTTTTACGGCATACTCCAGTTCGTTCCAGGTAGCTTTTAAATCATTCAGAAAAGTTTCTCCTTCCGAAGTGAGTTTATAATATTTTCTGGGCGGCCCCGAAGTAGATTCTTTCCATTCATAGCTCAGCAAACCACTGTTTTTCAGCCTTGTAAGCAAGGGATACAATGTACCTTCCACCACCAGCAGTTTCGCTTCTTTCAGCGCTTCTAAAATATCAGAGGCATATACTTCGCCACGAGATATTACCGAAAGAATACAAAACTCCAGTATGCCTTTGCGCATTTGTACCTGTGTGTTTTCTATATTCATAAATGTGTTTTTGCTTTAGTAAAACATTTTATTTTAAACTAAAATTTTGTTTACAGCGCAAAGGTATATTTAAAATATAGTACTATGTAATACAAAGTACTGTTAAAATTTTATAAATTGATTTAAAATATTGATTATCAAAAGCATAAAATTTTTCTTACAGGCTGAAAAATCAGAAAAACACATGGAAAAATCATTTTAGGTTAAATCTTTTAAGAAACTTATTTTTGCACAGAATTAAAAAACTATACTATGAAAGTCCTACAGAAAATGAAGTGTGTGCTCGTTACATTCAGCTTAATGTTTATCTCAACAGCATTATTGGCACAAGATGCTCCCGAAGAAATTAAAATAGGCAGTCTGAATGAGGCGCAATTAAAAAAATACGGTTTCAGAGAAAATGGCGATTCTGTTAAACCCTGGAAAATAAACGGTAATATCAATATCGGCTTTAACCAGGCGGCTTTGGTAAATTGGGCTGCGGGTGGCGAAAACATGATTGGTATTACTTCTATCGGTTTTTTAAGGGCAACCTACGATAAGAAAAAACTGAACTGGACAAATACCATTGATTTAGGCTTTGGTATGCAAAAACTGGGTAATCGTGATTTTCGTAAAAATGACGACCGCCTTGAATTAAACTCACAGCTAAACTATAAAGCCTCTAAAAACTGGTACTACTCATTACTGGTAAATTTCAGGTCGCAGTTTGCTCCCGGTTATGAATATCCCGATGATACTACCAAAACGCTGGTTTCAAAAGCATTAAGCCCCGGTTTTTTAACAGTGGGCTTGGGTATGGATTATAAACCTGTAGAATGGTTCAGCTTATTTCTTTCACCGGTAACCAGCAAAACAGTTTTTGTATTAGACAATACCGGCTTAGATGCTACTAAATATGGCATTGATTCCGGGAAACATGTATTTCAGAATCTTGGAGCTTTTTTAAGCACAAGATTTAATAAAGAAGTAGTGAAAAACGTAACGCTGAATACACAGCTTTCTTTATTTTCCAACTATCTGCAAGACCCGCAGAATATTGATATTAACTGGCTCACCAGCATTAATATGAAAGTAAACAAATTCTTAACCGTGGCTATTCTCACTGAATTGATTTACGACCACGATATTGATGTGCCTAAGAAAAATGCCGATGGCACTTTTCGCACCGGAAAAGGCACACAGTTCAGAGAAGTGCTTTCTATTGGTATAGGCTATCAGTTTAATAACGAGAAAAAAGAAAAGGAAGCTGAAAAACCATAAGTCGGTTTTTTACTTTTTGAAACAGGAATGATTACTTTCATATTCATATTATTTTAACCACTAAAAATTTAAACCTTATGGGACTTGTAAAAGAATTTAAAGAATTTGCCATGCGCGGCAATGTTGTTGACCTCGCAGTGGGTGTTATCATCGGTGGCGCATTTGGTAAAATTGTGTCTTCGTTTGTAAGTGATATTGTGATGCCGCCACTTGGAATACTTATTGGGGGCGTAGATTTCAAAGACCTTGTGTTGACCCTTAAAGCTGCCGAGGGC
>CAYSGX010000151.1:0-627 GCA_964430605.1 uncultured Chitinophagaceae bacterium | reverse complement strand
CTTAAACTACGGCATGTTTTTTCAGAATGTTTTTGATTTTCTGATTATTGCCTTTGCTATTTTCATGGCTATTAAAGGCATGAACAGGCTGAAACAGAAAGAAGATGAAGCTCCTGCCGCGCCACCTGCACCACCAGAGCCTTCTGCCGAAGAAAAACTGCTTGCCGAAATAAGAGATTTACTGAAAAAATAATTTTCTTATTTCGTAAAAAAACAAAGCCGAACGGATTGAATCGTTCGGCTTTTTGTTTTTTGGATGGGTGGAGTTCTAACAGTGCAAAAATATTTCTATTCTGATTTAAGGAAATCAAACACGACCTAACTTACTGATATTCTCCCACACAATTTCCAAATCTTTATATAAAGAATAGTCTTTGGCATAAAGCAGGTTGAGGCGGGTTTTGGTGGTTTCGCTGAGTTGCTTGTCGCTGTGCATATCTACGGGCGTTAATACGCCTTTGCGCAATTTCGGAAACTGATAGTTCTCGCTTTTTAATGCGCTGCTGTCGTAGCCTACCCAGCTTTTCTTTCCGAATAAAACACTGAAAATATTTTGCAAAAATTGGAAAGGTTGTTTTATCACAAACAACAAAACAGGAAACAGCAGCAATGAAATTATGCTAAAGC
>CAYSGX010000150.1:6092-7206 GCA_964430605.1 uncultured Chitinophagaceae bacterium | reverse complement strand
ATCGTTAGAAATATCGGCAAGGGTAATGGTGGTTCTTTCACCTTCCCTTATACCTGAATATTGGTTAAACAATTTTGTGAACGAACCGCTGTCTGCTTTATTCTTATCAAAATCATACACTGAAATACCATTCGATTCACTACCTACTAATAAATAAATTTTATCGGTAGAATCTAAAGTAGCAAAAGCGGGAGCGCTAAAGCCTGTAATATTTCCTCCTATTCTAATATCTATTTCGCCAAAAAAGCTGTTATTAGCGTCTCTGTCAAATATTGCTTCAGTGGCAGTGCCTTTGTTTTTGAAGTAATTCAGGTTACCACTTCTTTCGCCAATCACTAAATCAAGTAAGCCGTCATCATCAACATCAAAAAGCACAGGCATGCTGTATTGCCCGATATCTATTCTGAAGTATGAAGGCGTGGTTAAAGTGAAGTTCATGGTGTTTCCCGCTCCGGCAGTATTGGTAAAGTAGTATAGTTCACCTGCTTCTTCACCTATTATCATATCTAAATCGCCATCGCCATCTAAATCGCCAAAGGCAGGCGCCAGCGAATTAAGATTTAACGTTGAGAGACCGAATAAGTCTCTGTCGGTTAGTTTAAAAGATGGATTGGATGCAGTGCCAATATTCTGAAAATAAGCCAAGCCCGATTTGTAATACACGCCATTGGTATAGTAGCCATAGTTGCCCACTACAAAATCCATTAATCCGTCTTGATTAACATCTACAAAAACCGGGTTAGCGCCTGCGCCCAAATCAATCATATCTTCTACTAAAAAGGATTTAGTTCGTAAGGTAAACGAATCTTCGGCAGTGCTGCTGGTATTTTCATAAAGCCATGCACAATAATAGTTTTCAGAATTTTTTGGTGAATTGGGGGCAACAACTAAATCATTTCTGCCATCATCGGTAACATCGAGATAAAATGCGGCAGGAAAAATAGATACATCTACAGATATATCATAAAAAGGAAAAATGGTATCCTGGGAAACGCCTCTTGCAGAATCGGCAGTGCCACCATTGATAACCATATTGAGATTGGTAAAAGATATATCGCCCAATAATACATCTACATCGCCATCGGCATCAACATCAAAAGCGGTTACCGTAGAA
>CAYSGX010000150.1:0-6082 GCA_964430605.1 uncultured Chitinophagaceae bacterium | reverse complement strand
GGTGAATAATAATATAACAGAGGGGCTAAAAAGCGGTTACCGTAGAACCTGAATGCCTTGGCTGGCCTTTGCCCGCTAAAGTTCCGCAGGTATCTAAAAAGGCAACTGCTTTTTTTAGCCCGTCTTCAAATATATTTCCCCAGCAATCATCTACTAATTCATAGATTAATGTATCGCCACAAGTGCCGGTTAACTCCATAGACTGGTTTTCGTAATACTCTATAACGAAACCAAACATATTGAAGGTTAATACATCTAAATCGCCATCGCCATTTACATCAATTATAGCAGGAATATCTATTGATGAAACAAAAATATTCAGCAAGCCTGAAAAAGAATTGAATTGCAGAAAAGTTTGATAATCGAAAGCCAGCTTATTGTTAGCATCATATCTTCCTTTGTATGCCTGAATGTATCCGGGGTTTCCCGCAAAAATATCGGCAATACCATCGCAATTATAATCATACATCAACATCCAAAATTCAATTCTTGGCGAGTCAACTTCAACAATAGGAAAGTTGGCTTCATATTCAGGCGCATATTCCCAACCATTATTCCCCCTGATGAAAGTAAAAACCTGATCATTATTTACCGTGTAGGTTTTATTGAATACTACTAAATCGTTTATGCCATCATTATTCAAATCGGCTGAAGAAAACTGCGGGCTGTTTAAGCCGCCCACCCAAGGGAATTTATACTTTACATCATTGGTATCCCTTACTTCAATATTGCTTATTTTATTGAAGAGGAATTGTGCTGAAACAGATTGTGTAAATAACAACGCGATGAATGCCAGATAGAAATATTTTCTCATTCCGAATGTCTTGAAAAGTAATTGAATGCCATGAAATTACAAAAAGGGAATCAGAGTTTTGGTTTGTGAATTTCATTATGCAACATTTTATATCAATATATGGTAAAATTGTATATTTACATTAATCATTAAACCTTTTTCAGTCTTAAAATTTATTACTAAATATTATGGAACTTATACCAATACATAATATAGACAGCCAATTGCCGGTAAAAGATATTGAAGTGCAGCGATGGCTGAATGATTCGAGATATGACATATCTATGCCTCACAGACATAACTATTTTGAGATACTTGTTTTTAAAAAAGGTGGTGGTTATCATGAAATAGATTTTGCACGACATGAAATAAAATCTAATTCTTTACACTTCATTGCACCAAATCAGGTACATGTAGTAAAGCGAGGGGCGGCAAGTGAAGGCTATAGTGTCATATTTACTGAAACACTGTTAGACAACAATAAAGGACTGAGACAATTCAGTTTTTTTAAACCCAATGCTTTTCCTGTATTAAATTTATCGAAAGCTGATTTTGTAAAATTGAAAACCTTGCTTGACGACATCAGAGCAGAATACTTTTTAAAGCAACATAATCAACGTGAGTTGCTGGGCTTATTGCTCAACACGTTGCTGATACAGGCGCAGCGGGTATATGATGCCACTATGGTACAACAACCAATCAATGCGATAGCTAATAATGATTTCACAACCAAGATTCAGCAGTTGATAGAGCAAAATTATAAGTTACACTGGCGGGCACATAACTATGCAGACGCGTTAAACATGTCTGTAGCACATCTTAGTACCCTTTGCAAACAACATTTTTCCAAATCGACCGAGACATTAATCAAAGAAAGGGTTTTGCTTGAAATCAAAAGGCTGTTGGTATATACTGATAAGACGGTAAAAGAAATTTGCTTCGAACTGCAATTTGACGACCCTGCTTACTTTAATCGTTTTTTTCTTATAAATACTAAACTTACCCCTTTAGAATATCGCAAATCGGTAAGAAAATGATTTGTACCATTCTTTCTTCATTTTGTCCTATCGTGGCAACAGGTTAGCGATATACTTTTGTCGCGGAAATTAAAATCTGCTATTATGAAACACCTCATCAACATTGCTTTGTTTTTATTGGTAATGAAAACAAGCTACCCGCAACAGCAACTCATTAATGGAAATTTTGAAGACACTTACATTGTTGAGCATCAACTCTACAACGATACGCTTCCGTTGCATTTTACTACCAGCCCCTTTGGCGCAGGCACTACTACAGATGCGTATTCGGGGCAACGGGCCGCTTTTATATGGAACTGGTATTATTATGCTAAAGGCGAAATTACCAACGGAAATGCCGAATCGCCATTGACAGGCGGAATGCCGGTAACTTACAAGCCTGTATCGTTAAATGGTTACTATAAATACATCTATGGAGACTATGACGGAAATATTGATTCGGCTGTGGCAATCATTTGCTTAACAAAATACAACACCATTACTTCTGTCAGAGATACTATAGGATATACATTTAAGAAACTGGAAGCAATTGATAATTATACTCCTTTTAGTATCAATGTGGAATATTTTAATAATGAAATGCCTGATACTGTAACCATTAAATTTATTTCGAGCGAAAACGGCTCTTGTAATTTTGCGGGAATGGGCAACTGCTTTTATCTGTATCTCGATGATATTACCATCTCAGATATTACCGGAACCAAACAAGCAATTGACCTGCAAGATAAAATAAAGCTATATCCCAACCCATTTGATGATGTATTGCATATTGATATGGAAAATAATCCGGTTGCTAATTTCACCGGCATAAAAATATTTGATGCAACGGGTAAAGTAGTATTTCAAAAAGAATCAGGGGGTAATCAAAAACATTTTATTGACACCAAACACCTTGCTGCGGGTGCTTATCTGCTAAAAGTTGGCAATAACATTCAGCATATCATAAAGAAATAATACTAACTGTATTTCAAAAGTAATCTGATTGTGTAGGTGGCTTTGAAATTTACAATAGTTTATATCGTAAGGCATTAGACTAATGTTGAAATATAAACGATATAGTTCCATTTTACATTATTGTTAAGTGTTTATACTTTAGAGCAAGTAGCATATTATAATTATTAGCTTTGCCTTAAACATAAGGCAAGGTGAAGAAAATTCTTTTCAGCATAATAATTACAGGGTTTTATGCCCTTTTGGCAAATGCGCAGCAACAATACAAAGTGGGGTTAATTGGTTTTTATAATCTCGAAAACTTGTTCGATACTATAAACCAGCCCGATGTAAACGATGAAGACTTTACCCCGCAGGGCAGCTACCGCTATACATCAAAAATATATTGCGACAAACTTTCAAAACTGGAGCAAGTGCTTGCCGAGTTGGGTACCGATCATTCGCCCGATGGCATTTCGGTTTTAGGTGTTGCCGAAATAGAAAATCGCAGTGTACTCGAAGATTTGGTAAACATGTCCAAGATAAAAAACAGGCATTATCAAATTGTGCATTTCGATTCGAAAGATGTCAGAGGCATTGATGTGGCGCTACTATATAATCCTAAATATTTTAAGGTAAAAAACAGTGAGTCGTTGCTGATACCCATCTATAACGATGACAGTACAGGTTATAGATACACGCGCGATATCTTGTTTGTATCGGGCGAATACATGGACGATCCTGTGCACATTTTTGTAAACCACTGGCCATCGCGCAGGGGTGGCGAAGAGGCAAGTAACCACTTGAGAGAGTTGGGCGCATCGGTGTGTAAAAAAGTGATTGACTCGCTAATGGCAATAAGCCCCGATACTAAAGTAATTGTAATGGGCGACCTGAACGATAACCCTACCAATACCAGCATTACTAAAGTTTTAAATGCGAAAAGAAAGAAAGAAGATGTTGCACCGGGCGGACTATATAACCCCTGGATGGATTTATACAAAAAAGGTATTGGCACTTTGGCGTGGAATGATTCATGGAGCTTGTTCGACCAGGTAATTATTTCATCTGCATTTCTGAACAAAGAACAGCAGGGCGTATTTTTTAAAGAAGCGGTGGTGTTTAAGCGGAATTATATGCTGCAACAAAGCGGCAGGTTTAAGGGCTACCCCTTGCGCACTTATGTAGGCAGCACTTACATGGGCGGCTACAGCGACCACTTCCCTACATATGTTGTTTTGCTGAAAGCCATTAAATAAAACTTTGTAGTACTTTTAATTTTTCAATCTACAATTATGTCTAAGTACTTATTATTGCTGTTTTCGGTTGCCTTATACACTGCATCGTATGCCCAACAGGCACCTGCCAATCAACCCACTGACCTCAACTTCATTAATGTAAGAGCTTATAATTTTAATCTCAACTTTCAACCCTCGCAAGCCGATGGTTTTTTAGTGCTGAAAAGTACACAGGCTGTTAGTTTTGTACCGCAAGATGGAGTAATGTATGAAACAGGTCAGGGCGTAACAAATGCCAAAGTGCTTTCTTCGGGCAATATCAATGCTTTAATGGCAAATGAAGTAGTAGAAAATACGACCTACCATATAGCCATATATGCTTTTAACGGCAGCGGCAGCGCTGTTAAGTATAAGCAAGATAATCCACTTAGGGGCGCTGTTACTTCAACGGCAGCTAACATTGGCAGCTACTATTCGGGCATAGATGCCAACGCCACAGATTTTGTAACCAAGCTATCGCAGAAACTTAATAACCATACTCTTGTGGCTTACACTAATTATGGTTCAACGGTAGTGCCTGCTTTTTTTGAAAGAGATACTACAGGCAATCAAAAGGTAGTAACCTGCGAATATTCGGGCGAAAACAAAGTATATAGTCCGCCTTTTGGGTTTCAGAATGTTGGCTATAGCCGCGAGCATTTATTGCCGCGAAGCTGGATGCCCACCGGTGGCTCTACCAATACTGCCGAAGGAGCCGACTATCACAATTTGGCATTAACCAACCTGAATAGCGCCAATAGCCTTCGCTCTAACTATCCGTTGGGTAATGTTGTAACAGCCACTACTACTTTCTTAAATTGCCGACTTGGAAAAGATGCGAATAATGTTACTGTTTTTGAGCCCATCGCAAGCAAAAAAGGCGATGTGGCAAGGGCTATATTTTATCAACTGGTGTGTTATAATGGTAAAGGTGGCAGCAACTGGGGTTTTTTCAACCTGCCAAGTTTGGCACAGCAACAAAGCGTGGCTACACTTATCGACTGGCATTTCAACGACCTGCCCGATGCGGCCGAAAGAGCCAAGCATGAATATGTTTTCAGCCTGCAAAACAATCGCAATCCTTTTATCGATTATCCTGAACTGGTAAATTGCATAGACTTTAACCAGATTTTAAAAGCCGCACAGTGCAACTCAAGCGTATCGGTAGAAGAATTTATTCTGAATGAAAACAGTGTGATGCTATACCCTAACCCTGCGAAAAACACTTTAAATATTGGTATTAATGAAAGTGTCGAAAGAATACAGCTATACGATATAGCAGGAAAGGAAATAAGCAATATCAATTTTCTGGCTACTGCCGGTGAGTTTAGTGCAAATGTTTCAGGCTTAAATAACGGAAGTTACTTTGTTACCATTACCTTAAAAAATGGCGTGGTGATAACAAAAAAGCTGGTAGTTAATTAACTGTAAAAGAAACATTTCTCACAAGCTATTCATAAAACAGAGTTTCCGATTTTTTCCTCACCTATTAACAATTACATAACAATTATTTTCTTTTATTGGGCTACTTTTGTTGCAAACTATTCAAAATGAAAAAAATAACCACACTGGCGCTATTACTGATAGTAAACATCATTGTTTTTGCACAGCCTTGCAGCAATCTTTTCTTCTCGGAATATGTAGAAGGAACCTCTTTCAATAAAGCCTTAGAAATTTACAATCCGACTACTGCTCCTGTAAATCTTACAGGCTATTCTATTAAGTTATACACAAATGGTAGCAACACAGCCGGCAATACACTGAACTTATCTGGTACTATTGCACCGGGCGATGTATATGTAGTAGCACACGAAGATGCCAACTCAGCAATAAAAGCTGTAAAAGATACCTCTAGCAATGTTACTAACTTTAATGGAAACGATGCTGTGGGTTTATACAGTGGCACAACACTTATAGATGTTATTGGTGAAATTGGGAATGACCCGGGTGCTAGTGGTTGGACTGTAGGTACAGGTGCTACATTAAACAGCACTCTAGTGAGGAAGATTACTGTTAATGAAGGTAGCACCGACTGGACTGTTGGT
>CAYSGX010000149.1:0-7260 GCA_964430605.1 uncultured Chitinophagaceae bacterium | reverse complement strand
CCCGAATGGCTTTTATTCTGCCATCCATCATATCTGAAGGCGCAACAAAATCCGCACCTGCACGGGCATGGCTTACTGCCATTGCTGCTAAAACAGTATTGGTTTTATCATTTACAATTTCCTGATGCTCTACAATGCCATCGTGCCCGTGAATAGAGTAGGGGTCGAGCGCTACATCTGTAAATACTAATATTTCAGGCTGAATATTTTTGATGGCTTTAATGGCTTGCTGCATTAAGCCATTCTCATTGAGTGCTTCATTGCCCCCGTTGTCTTTCAGGTTATCGGCAACTTTAACAAACAACAAAACACCTTTTATACCTGATTGCCACAGTTCATTTATTTCTTGCGGAGGGTATCTAACGAATATCTGAAATAGCCGGGCATAGATGCTATTGAATCTTTTACATTGCTTCCTTCTACCACAAAAACGGGCGCTAAAAAATCGTTTACCGAAAGCTGGTTTTCGGCTACTAAAGCACGAATAGCATTGCTGGCTCGTAGCCTTCTGAATCTGTTATTAGGAAATGACATCATGCAAAAATAGATATTTCACGGTAGCCAATTTGAGTGTTATAAAATACGTTTTGTAATTATGCCTTTGCAATGTTTAATAATTTGCTAAATTTGACCACTATCTGAAAAATGACACGCAAGCTAATACTACTCATTATTGTTTTTTTAGTAAGTGCTTACAGCACATTCAGTCAAGGAATTAATGGGCCTGAACAAGATTGTCCATTCGCTTTACCGATTTGCCAGACTATATATCAACAGACTCAGACATATAATGGCGCAGGTGTTGTTAAAGACATGCCCGACAACCAGAACTGCCTTACTAACGAAGAGAATAATTCGGTTTGGTATATTTTCACAGTAAACGCATCAGGCTCGCTCGAAATGACAATTACCCCGCTTCAAACCGATGATTACGATTTTGCCATATATAATCTTACCGGAAAAGACTGTAATGCCATAACACAAGATACGCTTGCTACAACACGTTGCAGCTACTCGGCATTTTTAGGGGCAACCGGTTTAAGGAACGGCTATACCGATTCGGTTGCAGGTGTTGCAGACCCTACTTTTTTAGCACCAATGAATGTGCTGGCAGGTGAAACTTATGTTTTAGTAGTAGATAATTTTAACACCGGTGGCGGTGGATACATTCTGGATTTTACTACCAATATGCCCAACCCTGCAAGTATTGTGGACGTTACGCCTCCGGTTATTGTTAGTGCAGAAAACTTTACTTGTGATACTACCAGAACCATTGTTCTTAATATGTCAGAAAATGTGCGGTGTAATTCTATTGATGCCACAGGCCGGCAGTAAGTGTAATTAAGGCTGAAGGGGTTACCTGCGGTGCGGGTTCTTTTACCAATCAAATAATTATAACTATCGCAGAGCCAATCGTTGTAGGAGGCACTTATACGTTAAATACAGGGCCGGGTGTTGGCGGATTGGTTATTGCTGATTTCTGTAACAATCAATTACAAAATATTCCTTTCCCTATTAATGCCAATGATATTGTCTTTGCCGACTTTGATTATACTATTAGAGCAAGTTGTGCGAAAGATACTTTTTATTATGAAGACAGAACTGCGGGCAGCCCAATTGCCTGGTCGTGGAATTTTGGTGATGGCAGCTCAATATCAACTGATGAAAACCCTACACATGTTTATCCTGACACTGCTGAATACACACTTACACTAATTGTTAGTTCTGCTAATTGCTCTGATACTATTTCCAGACTAATAGATATAAGCAGTTCTTTTAAGGCTGATTTTATTATAGGAAACAATAACCCCTGCTTGGGCGATACTGTATTCTTTACCGATAATTCTCCGGGTACTGCTACAACTTATTTATGGGATTTTGGCGATGGTAATATTTCGGGTGTACAAAACCCTTTTAATATTTATACTCAGGCTGGCGATTATGTAGTTACTTTAACAATAAGCGATATCAGCGTGCCGGGCTGTGTAGATACTGCAACAGGGTTGGTATTTGTAAAACCTTTACCTGATGCCAATTTTGTTGCCGATACCGACCCCATTTGTAGTGGCTTGCCGGTAAGATTTACCGATAATACTATGGGTACAATACAAGCGTATTTCTGGGATTTTGGTAATGGAAATACCTCGGGCGATGCTATTGGCGTTTATGTTTTTCCTGTGGGTGGTGTTTATAATGTTACCCATAGAGTTACCGATGCGTTTTGTGGCTCAGATGAGGTAACATTAACTTTTGATGTATTAGAGCGCCCACAATTCAGTTTAGGAGAAGATACGGCAATATGCCTGTCTGAAACAGTTGTGCTTGCAGGGCCGGCCAATGCCCTGGAATATCGTTGGTCAACCGGAGAAACTACTCAAATCATCACCTTTAGTGACGTGCCCAACGAGGTGGCATTAACGGTTACTGCAAGCAATGGTTGCTTCAATTCTGATGATGTGTTTATTGATGAACAAAGAGAAGATTGCTTTTATGTAAAAGTGCCTTCTGCTTTTTCTCCCAATGGCGATGGCAGAAACGATTTTCTGAAAATATTCCTGCAACGCATTCAATCGTTTGAATTGAAAATATTTAATCGTTGGGGAGAATTGGTTTTTGAAACCAATAATGCCAATATTCTTTGGGATGGCACTTACAAGAGCGAACCTCAGGATATAGGCGTGTTTCAATATTATATTGAAGGCGTTTCTATTAGTGGCGACAGGTTTTTCAGAAGTGGTACAGTTACTTTAATCAGGTAATTTTCTGCTGCATTAAACACTTTACATTCATTAGCGTTTGAATTAATTATTACAATATCAAACTCTTTTTATGCTTCAAAAAACTACTTTAGATTTTCTTAAAAAACTTTCCAAGAACAATAACAAAGAATGGTTTGATAAAAACAGGCCTGCATACGAATTGGTGAAAAAAGATATGCAGCAATTTACCGATGCGCTCATTAAAGAAATTGCACAATTCGACACGGCAGTAGCACACCTTACAGCAAAAGATTGCACCTTTAGAATTAATCGCGATGTACGCTTTTCAAAAAACAAAGACCCTTATAAAAATAATATTGGCGCATACATTTCTGAATCGGGGAAGAAAGGGAACAAGGCAGGTTATTATGTGCATATTCAGCCTAATGGAGAATCGTTTTTGGCAGGTGGCATCTATATGCCCGATGGCGCAATGCTTGCTAAAATAAGGCAGGAAATAGATTATAATACCGAAGATTTTAAGAAAATAGTGTTCAGCAAAAATTTTACAAAAACCTTTGGCGGGCTATCGGGCGAAAAAGTAAAAACGGCACCTAAAGGATATGACAAAGCTCATCCGGAAATAGAATTGTTGAAATACAAAAGCTATATCGCCTGGCATAAGCTGAAGGATAGTGATGTTACCGATAAAAATTTCTTGAAGCACACGGCTAAAGTTTTTAAAGAGGTGTATGCGCTTAATCAATTTTTGAATAACGCAATAGCTGAATAGTATTGGTCGAAAAATAAAAGACATTTGAAGTGCAGTTCTCCCAATGAATAATGGTACTGCATAATACACCTCACCCTTTCGGCAAGCTCACGAACCGTCAGGCCGAATAATAATAAAAGCGGCTATCAAGAAGTTTATACCATTTAGATTTCAATATTAATCTAATGCCTTACGGTATACTATTGTTAAGGTAAACAAATAGCCACAAATGCACTAATAAACATTCGTGCATTCGTGGCATTTATACGTCATTGTACAATGAACGTAACATTAAGTATTATTTTGCAGCTACAGCAAACTTGCCTGCTACTTCAGTCCAGTTTACTAAGTTCCAGAAAGCAGCAATATAATCAGGTCTGCGGTTTTGATACTTCAAATAGTAAGCATGTTCCCACACGTCTAATCCTAAAATTGGCGTGCCTTTTACTTCGGCAATATCCATTAAAGGATTGTCTTGATTAGGAGTAGAAGTAACTTTCAAAGAGCCATCGGCTAAAACTACCAGCCATGCCCAGCCTGAACCGAAACGGGTAGCGCCTGCTTTAGCAAACTCTTCTTTAAAAGCATCAAACGATCCGAAAGCCTTATCAATGGCGGCAGCCAAATCACCGGTAGGATTGCCACCTGCATTGGGCGCTAAAATATTCCAGAAGAAACTATGATTCCAGTGGCCGCCACCGTTGTTGCGCACTGCCGGAGAAAGCTTGGAAATATTAGCCAATAAGTCTTCTAAAGAAGCATTTTCATTTTCGGTGCCGGCAACTGCCGCATTCAAGTTGGTAACGTAAGCATTGTGATGTTTACCATGGTGAATTTCCATAGTTTGTTGGTCGAAATGAGGTTCCAAAGCATTGGTAGCGTAAGGAAGATTTGGTAAGGTAAAAGCCATAATTATTGAGTTTTGATTTATGTGAAATTAAAAAGAATTTATACCGAAATAGTTCAACATCAGATGTCAAAGATAGTAACCAAGCGTTTAAAGTGGAATTGAAAAATCGTTAGTTCAGCATTAACAAGGCCAAACCGTTACAATGCATTCACTTTATCTTTTCTGCTTAAAAAATTTTTTCATTAATTGACTACAGGTTTCTTTTTCAATTCCCGAAACAATTTCTATGGCAGCCGGAAATAAATTATTGGGCGTAAAATTGGAAAAGCCATAGCGATTATCAGATGCGCCAAAAACAATTCTTGGAATTTTGCTCCAAAACAAAGCTGTGGCACACATTAAGCATGGCTCTATGGTAATATAGATGGTGCAATTTTCCAAATACTTACTGCCAAGTGCATTGGTAGCGGCAGTAAGGGCAATCATTTCGGCATGTGCCGTGGGGTCTTTCAGGCATTCTACCTGATTGTGCCCTCTAGCAATTACTCTGTTTTGCACCACCACTACGGCTCCCACAGGCACTTCATCTTCATCAAAAGCATATTGAGCTTCTTTTAAAGCCTCTCTCATAAAATATTCGTGCGAAAAAATGGTATCTGTCAAAGTATTATTTTTTTACAAAGCGACTTGTGTTTTTGTGAGATTGGAACAATTATTTGCTATGTTTCAATCGAAGAACACACTTCAATTATACGAAAAAGTATTTTTGAGCGTGGTTACTTGTCTTTCCCTTCCTTTAGTCCTTTTTTATTTTCAATTGCTTCTGCAATGCCTACCGCATCTAAATTTCCGGTAGTGTCTTTCTTTGAAAATACCTGCTTTGTTTAAGCAAAGTCATATTCTTTAACTTTGTGGTATGTCTAAACCTAAACGACCTGCCGAAATTAAGGGTCAAGCTAATTGTTGATCTTGTAACAGGTGAGCAAACAGAAACGAATTCCGATGAAGGGCAAAACCTAATGCCTTTACGCTCCATAGCAAAGCTGTGTATTTCATCTTTGGTAAAATGAGCAATGGTCTGTCTGTGCCAGATTGCCGCAATTGCAACTATCCCCCATTGATACATATTGCCCTGCTCTAATTTATCAGTCGTTACTCTTAGAGCGTTTACTAATGTTCTAGCTGCAAAAGCCATACGAATTACGATTGATAAAACAGTTTGTAGGCTGTTTGATTCGTAATGGTTTTCTTATAAAAATTAGTCTTTTGCACTTCCTTGTTTATCTCTTGAAAAGTAATATGACAAAATAAACAATGCGCTGCCGTTGAAGCCAAAACTTGTGGAAGTGTTTGATGTTTTTAATTCGTTTCTATAGCTTATTATGGAATAAGCGTCAGGATTGTTTGCTCCTGAACTGATAGCTTCAATTTTGTCTATTGTTTTGCCATTACTAAATCCACGATTATATCCTAATCGAAAACTGGCTCCAATTGCCAAATTATCATAAAAGAAGTAATTGGTTCCGGCTGTAAACTGAAGGCCGGCATAAAATTGCTTGGGAAGAGATTGCTCTCGTAAATCGCTCATAAAAAAATTAGGAATGTCAGTAACTTTTTCAACTGAATATTCTCCCATACCATTGTTAAATCCTATCGGCAATACTCCTCCAACAAATAAATCCAAATTGTTTTTTGTGGGTAAATGATAAAGTATTATTGGATTAAAATTAACTCCATAAGACATAAGGGTTCCTGTTGTAATTTGAGGGGCTCTGTTTATCAATCCATCAATTGTACTTATAAAAACAGAATCTTCTACAATTGACGTATTCTTACCGTAATAGAATGTACATTCAAGTCCATATTCAATATTTTTCTTAGTCCAATAGCTAATTCTCACTCCATGTGTTGTGTTGCCAAAGAAATTAAGGCCATAGGATAATCCTAAACCTTTTTCGGGTTTGTTACTTTGTGAAAATGCAGTAACAGAAATAGCCGTAACAAACAGAAAAGAAAATAAAGTTTTCATAGCGATGAGTTTTTTGAGAAAATTCAACGCTCTAAAATAAAACATATTGTGTTTTAAAGGTGTTCATGGTTCGACAAGCTCCTATGACAAACTTTTGAGACAGCCGCTTCCTTTTCATCACTCAAAAATCTTCTTAAATGCTTTCGCTTGTTCAAGCTGTAAAGAAAGCTCTAACAACAAACGATCTTGTCCCAACGGGGCAATTAAATGAACGCCAATAGGCAATCCTTCGGCAGACATGCCCAACGGTAACGATATGGCTGGTGAGCCGGTAATATTTTGCAAGCCTGTGTAAGAAGCAAAACCCACGGCACGCTTAGAAATTTCTTCATAAGGCAGGGTAGGGTCGAAGTAGCCTATTTTCGGAACCGTGTGCGACAATACAGGCGTAAGCGCAATATCAAATTCAGCAAAATCGCTTTCAATTTGTAATCCGGTTTTTTTCAGCATACTAAGGCTTGAAGGCAGCCTGATAAAATTGCTTGTAAAATATTTACTTAAACCGGTAGTAAAATTTTCCAGTTCGTCTTTTTTCATTTTGGCATTCAATACAATACGGCTCAGGTCTTTCATAAAGAAAGCTAAGAAGCCATAGTAGCGCAAAAAATGATTAGCCATAAAATCTACCTCAATAGGGAAAGGGCGACATTCTACATAATGCCCTAAATCTTCCAGCAGCTTGGCAGTTTCTAAAATAGTTTTTTGCGTGTCGGCATCCTGATGCCCCATTTTTCCTTCGGGCAGGTTTTCATAATACACAATTTTCAGCCGCTTGTTTACAGGCTGTAAATCGCTGCCAATAGCGGGCAGTTTTTTATTCTGATAATGTTGTTCGGCTGCACTGTAAAAAGCAATGGTATCTCTTACCGAGCGCGTTAACACGCCTTCATAGCCTATGTTTATTGGCAAT
>CAYSGX010000148.1:304-7363 GCA_964430605.1 uncultured Chitinophagaceae bacterium | reverse complement strand
TAGCGATGGGTTTCAACCCATTGTATAATAAGACAATTTAAAGATTTCGGAAACCTGAGTTGTTTCGGTATATCTTCGTACACTATATGAATTGGAGCAATATTGTATCAAGTAAAAGGACAGGCGTTGAATCGGCCGATGCCTATTTAAGAAATCAGTATGAAAGAGATTTCGACCGGTTGATTTTTTCTTCGGGCTTCAGAAGGCTTCAGAATAAAACACAGGTCTTCCCTTTGCCCGGCTCTACTTTTGTACATAATCGTTTAACGCATTCTTTAGAAGTGGCAAGCGTGGGCCGCTCGTTGGGCAAGCTTGTGGGCAATGCTATTGCCGATGAGCATAAAGATTTTAATGACGACATAAATAATTTTTATCGTTACGAGTTGTCGAGCGTAATTGCCGCGGCATGTTTGGCACACGATATTGGCAACCCTGCCTTTGGGCATTCGGGCGAAAAAGCCATATCAAATTATTTTAAAGAAAATGCCGCTGAAAAAATTGACGGCCGGGAGCTGAAAAATTTCTTTAATGAAACCGAATGGAGCGACCTTACCAATTTCGAAGGCAATGCCAATGCTTTTAGAGTATTAACGCATCATTTCTTCGGAAAAACATCGGGCGGCATGAGGCTTACCTATACCACGCTTGCCGCAATTTTAAAATACCCGTGTGAATCTGCCGCCACAAAAAAAGGCGCTAAGCATCGCAGCAAATATGGTTTTTTTCAGACGGAAAAAGCGTTGGTAAAATCTGTTTGCGAAACATTAAATATGATTGCTGAAAGCGAATCACCTTTGATATTTAAAAGGCATCCGTTTGTATATCTCACCGAAGCTGCCGATGATATTTGCTACAGCATTATTGATATGGAAGATGCGCAGCGATTAAAAATCCTTTCGGCAGAAACGGTAGAAAAATATTTATTGAACATAATTGAAGAGTTGAAAAATGCCGAAGAAGATATGGGCAGGGTGCATGATACTTTACAGGAAATTTCTGACAGGAACGAGCGCATTTCTTATCTGCGGGCAAAATCTATAAATGTATTAACGCAACAAGCCTATGGTGTTTTTATGCAACAGGCCGGAAATATTTTAGCCGGAAATTTTAACGGCTCGCTCGTTGGCTCGCTATATGAAAAGTCTGAATCGTTGAGAGCTATTGAAAAAATTTCGGTTGAAGAAATCTACAATCACGAAACCGTGATAGAAATAGAAATTGCAGGTTATAATGTAATGTCAGATTTACTGAAACTGTTTATTCCTGCCGCGTTAAAACAGGAAGTTAAAGGGCGCGATGAAAAAATATTGCGCTTAATTCCAAAACAATTTTCGGTACTTAATGCGACAAGCCCTTATGAAAAAGCTATCGCTGTTTTAGATTACGTAAGCGGCATGACCGACCTCTATGCCACCGAGCTTTACAAAAAAGTGTTCGGTATAGAAATTCCGAAGCACAGATAGTTCAATGTTCTAAGTATTCAGTTATCAGTTTTGGGGCGGGTGGTTAGCTTTTAAGAAGTAATCTTTAGCGGTTAGTCGATTTCAAGCGGAAATGTTACTTTGTGATTGCTTTTCTAACACCATACTTTTAATTGCAACATTGTAATTACTTATTACATTACGAAATAAAATACATATATTCATAACACAAAACAACTACTGTTATGAAAGCACTCTTAAAACTGTTCTTGTTACTATCACTGAACTTTTCTTTATCTGCACAATCTAATTTTTATCCTGAAGTATTAAAAGGCGGGCCAAGAACCGGAAATTGTGGTGATTATTATTTATTTACTATAAATGATACTATAAATAATCAATTCTTGGTAAAGGCGTACGAGCAATTTAGTTTTCACACACTTTATGATACAATAATTGGACTTAATAAGCCAAATCATATTGCTACACTATATTATAATGGACGAGTAGATTTCTATTATACAGATATTAATGCTTTCAGTCTTAGAAGTAATAATTTATATTCTGTTAACTCCTTTGACACTACTCTGTTTTTCAATAACAATATAGCTTCTGTTTTTTTCTCTAATTCATTTTTAGACTTAACTTATTTTCATATAGTTACTTTCGATTCCACCAATAAAATATATTACCTATACAAAGATTCTCTTGCAAATAATTTTGGTAATAATTTTCTTTTTTATCCCATTGATTCCTTTTCTGTATCAACAAAGAAAATTGAGAAGATTAATAATATTGGCACTTCATTGGGAGATCCATTCTTTTTTACAAGCAAATTAAACAAAACCGTAATAGCGGGAAGAGATAGTGCCAACAATGTAGAATTGTTTTATTTGCAGATACCTTTATACAGTAATGATACTACAGTTAAAATTTCTGAAACTGTATTGTTTGAGGAAGCAGTTAATATTATTCATTATGCAAGCATAAACGATAGTATATTATATTTTCTTTCCAGCGATGCAGGCGAAGTATTTGCACATTCTTTTCACCTTATTGATAGTACTTTCAGCATTGACACCATTGGTAGTTTTCCTGTTCCCATAAATATTACAGGAAATGATAAAAATGAAATTTATCTGTTTTACCCAATGCTTGACAGCGTTGGAAACACTTTAGACAGCACAAAGATGATTACTGTAAATGTAAATAACTGGGCAATAGCAGATTCCGCAATAATTCCGCTTATAATTGATACCGCTACATTTGTGTATCCTGATATTGTTTTTCATCATCACGATTCAGCAAAACAATATTTATCGACCTTCAACTTCGTTTCAAATACTTTAAATACTTTTTATGAAACCACTGCTTTAGGATATATTCAGTATTCAATTAACCCCTGGTGTATAGTAAGTGTAGATGATTCTGAAATTAAGACTTATAAACTTTTCCCTAATCCTACCACTTCATTTTTACAATTACAGGCAGAAAATATTATTGCAAATGAAAATTTCGAATGGCAAATTATTGACCTGTCAGGTAAAGTTGTAAGCACTTATGAAAAAGATGCAACTGGTTTGTTACAAATAAATATTGAGCATTTAAACCCGGGGCTTTACATCAGCAAGTTTAACATAAACGGCAAGCCTTTTTACGACAGAATTATTAAAAATTGATAACGGTAAAAAGGTAACAGTTATTCAGCCTCGGCAACCACTTCGGTTACTTCGGGAACCATACGTTTCAGCAACCCTTCAATACCCGATTTTAAGGTTAGGGTTGATGAGGGGCAGCCACTGCAAGAGCCTTGCATCATTACTGTTACAATGCCTTCGTTGTATGATTTGAAGCTGATATTGCCGCCATCGGCCTCTACCGCGGGGCGCACATAAGTGTTTAATACATTTATAATCTTAGATTCTAACTCATTAGTCCCTTCCGTAGTTTCTTTGGCAGTAGCCACTGTATTTACTACGGGCTTGCCTTCGGTTAGGTATTGTTTGATAAACAGTTTCACCTCGGGCACTAATTCTATCCATTCCTGCTCAGCAGCGCTCTTGGTAATGGTTACAAAATTGTTAGAAATAAAAACGCCTTTTACAAAAGCAAACTGCTGAAACAGGGCCTCGGCTAAAGGCGCATCTTTCACTTGCGATGCCTCGCGAAAATCGACACTATTGCCCGGCAACAACATTTTATTGGCTACAAATTTCAACGATTCAGGGTTGGGCGTGTATTCGGTATATATTTCAATAATCATAGCGGAATATTTTAAAAGGTTCTGTAAAGTTAGGTGATTTATGTTTTCATAACAGTTTTAACATTCAGGACATTGCAGAAGTTCAAAATACAATTCCGATAACTATCGGGACAAAAACCAAGAAAATTGGAAAATCTGATTACTATTCTCGGCATCTGCCTTAGTCAAACATTTTATTATAAACCACATAGATACATAGTTGTTATGCCTTTGTTTTATAGTGCTTTAACTTTATTATTAAGGTCTGAACCCGCTATTGTATCCCGCTTGTCGGGACTATGTTTCACTGAAAAAAAAGTAACAAGACGACATAGCTTTGCAAGCAAAAACACAATAGTATGAAATAGCTATATCCCAAATCTATGTATCTATTGTGGTTAAATTTTACTTCCTGCTTTTTTTCGCAGGTGCAGGCGTTTTCGGTTTTTCCTGCTCAATAAAATTTCCCTTCAAATCAATGGTTTTTTCAACAGTAATCTCCAACCCTTTTTTGTTTTTTTCTTTCAGCAATACTACCGCCCTGTTGCCTTCAAAAGCATTGGCAAAGGCATATTTAGGCTGAATAATATATTCCCCTTCTGCATTAATATAACCCCACAAATTTTGAGCATTTGCCACGGGTGCCAGCCCCGAAGAAAAATTTCCGGCACCAGTAAACAGTGGCGCGACTACCGCATTGCCATTGGCATTGATAAACCGCCATAACGAATCGACTTTCACGGCAGCCAAACCTTCGCTGAAGCTATTGGCATCGGTATATATCATTGGCAATATTATCCTGCCCGTGCCATTGGCATAGCCATAGCCTTTTCCGTTTTGTTTCACCAACGCCAGGCCTTCTTTAGAAATATCAAATACCTCATCAAATTCAAGCGGCAACACTATTTTTCCGGTTTCATTAATAAGCCCATACCTGCATTCGCCTTCGGCACAATTGCCCGTGCCCACAACGGCAAAACCATTTATAAAATCGCCCGCTTCATCATATTGTGGCGCAATAACCATGTTGCCCGCTTTGTTAATGTAGCCATACTTACATTCCTCATCACAGCCTGCGGGTTTCACTACAGCCAGCCGCCCCGAAAACATGGCGGCTTCTTCATAAACGGGTTTAATATTTACAGTGCCCGAAAGCAATTCTTTGTAGCCATACAAATCATTTTCTTCAAACGGAAACAAATTAAAAGCCGCCAGTTTTTTATCCTCAATTAATTTATCGGTTAAAGGGAAGCCGGGATTTTTAAGTGAAAATGAATCTATACTTTCAAAACTGAAATGAGCAGTAGCCAGCAAATAAGCATGTAGCCACGCCTCTTTCACATTTTTATTATTCGGGAACTGCTGAACAAATTGCAGGTAATCAGCCGCATCGCCTTTGCCGATAAATAAACTATAAATAGAATCTTCAGCCTGTGGCACATAACGGTTTGCAGCGTGCTCTTTCACAAAGTTGATATAAGAATTAATGTTGCCCTGCACACACTTGTCTTTATATAACAGCAACTCATATTGTGCCTGCGCTTCATCGGTATAAGGGCTGTCGGGATATTTATTCAAATACTCTTTATAAGCCTGCCAGGTGCCTGCCTGCGTTTTGTTTTTGTAAAGCAGGCTCTCATACAATTTCTTTGCCTCATGCGCTTGCGCTGCATTCGGATATTTCTCCATAAAATCTTTGAAACTCTCGTAAGAAAAATTTTGCTGCGCCTCTCTAAAAGCCGCATCGTTTCTGCGCGCAACAGCTATATTGGTTTTTGCCGCACCACTATATTTGCTTATGAAATATTCCCATTGAGCGGCATTATCTACACTATCGGCTTTTAAAAAAGCTTTGGCTTCTATTTGCGATTTTAAAAGTTGTATGGTGTATTTTCTAATGCCTGTCGCGGCAAATTTGTTAATCTGTTTCGGGTCTTTAATTTTTTGAAACAAAGTTTCGCAACGTGTAATATGCGTCCATGCGGTTTCTAATTTGTGTTGTTTATGGTCGCTGAAAAAATAAAAACGTGCCGCGTCAAAATGCAGCCCGATATCTTCGGGCTTTTTCTTTAAGCCTTCGGAAATAACAGGTTGCGCTTTAGCATAGTCGCCACTCAATACATATTTGCTTGCTTTACTTTGGGCAAGTATTTCTGCTGCTGAAAAAAATAAAAATACTGTCAGAAAAAAAATAGCTTTAATGTTATTCATCATCATTATTATTTGCTTTATGCTGAAGTAACGGCATTATTGTAATTGCCAATAAAATATATTTCTGTATGAACAATCGAAATTACATTAATTGCCGTTATTTTGTTTCGCAAAACATTGTTGATTGAAAGTTGCCGAAACTACTTTAAAGAAAACTTTAGGCCCGCTAATGCTATGGGGACTTGGCGTAGGATATGTTATTTCGGGCATGTACTTTGGCTGGAATTTAGGATTAGAAAAAGGCGGCACACTTGGTCTTGCCATTGCTACTTTTTTCATCACCATCATGTATGTTACGTTTACGTTTAGTTATACTGAACTGGCTTGTGCCATACCCAAGGCAGGTGGCGCATTCGATTATGCCGACAGGGCTTTAGGAAAAAAATGGGGCTTTATTGCAGGCATGGCACAAAACATTGAGTTTATTTTTGCTCCGCCTGCCATTGCCATAGCTATTGGCACTTATTTCAATATTTTTTTTCCGGCAATACCGGTTTTAGTAATTGCAATTGCAGCTTATTTTTTGTTCACTGCTTTAAATATTTCGGGGGTAAAAGCCGCGGCTGTTTTTGAACTGGTGATTACCATTTTTGCCGTGGGCGAGTTGTTATTATTTGCAGGCATCACACTTCCGCATTTTGAATTCAGCAACTTAACTGCCAATGCCTTGCCTCATGGCTATGCCGGTGCATTTGCCGCCATACCTTTTGCTATATGGTTTTTCTTAGCCATTGAAGGTGTTGCCAATGTTGCCGAAGAAACCATCAATCCGCAGCGAAATGTTTTAATTGGCTTTGGTTCAGCAATTGCTACTTTGGTATTGTTGTGCTTTTTAACTTTTACTTCATCGGTGGGTGTAGCGGGTTGGGAAGCCATCGTTTACACACCCGAAGGCGAAACTTCCGATTCGCCCTTGCCTTTGGCTTTAGCAAAAATTGTGAGCGAAAGCCATTGGATGTATCACCTTTTAGTAACTGTTGGTTTGTTTGGATTGGTAGCAAGTTTTCATGGTATCATATTGGCTGCCGGAAGAGCTACTTTTGAATTTGGCAGAGTGGGTTATTTCCCGAAATTGCTGGGCAAAATTAATCCCCGGTTTCAAACCCCTGCTTATGCACTGCTGGCTAATATGCTGGTAGGAATTGTTGCGTTGCTCACAGGCAAGACAGGTGAAATAATTACCAT
>CAYSGX010000148.1:0-294 GCA_964430605.1 uncultured Chitinophagaceae bacterium | reverse complement strand
CGTTGCTGTTGTATATTATTTCGATGATAGCCTTAATAAAGCTAAGACAAAACGAGCCTCAACTCGAACGGCCATTTAAAGCGCCTTTTTATCCTTTATTTCCTATTGTTGCTTTAGTAATTGCCTCAATAGCGCTCATTGCCATGAGCTATTATAACCTGAAATTACTTTTGGTTACCGTAATAATTATAGGGGTATCTTATACGGTTCATAAATTTACTTTAGACCAAAACAATATCGTATAATGCCGATGTAACAGTCGTTTAGACCAATAAGATTGGTCTATTACGAATG
>CAYSGX010000147.1:0-7395 GCA_964430605.1 uncultured Chitinophagaceae bacterium | reverse complement strand
TGGGCAAATAAAGGTCCCGGGCAAGCGCCTGTTATTGCCCAGCCAACTCCAAAAATTATTCCTCCAAAAATTTGCCCTTTATTAAAAGTTTTAGGGTGAAATTCTATAGGCTCTCCGGAAAGTGTTTTAATGTTATACTTTTTAATCAAGGCAATAGAAACAGCGCCCACCACAATGGCGCTGCCAATTACACCAAACATGTGAAAGCTCTTAAACAAAAACATTTCATAAATGCGAAACCAACTAATGATTTCCGCTTTTACAAATACAATTCCGAATATTAAGCCTACTGCTAAGTATTTGAAATTCTGAAAAACATTTTCGTCTTTTTGTTGTTTGCCTGTAGCTAATACATCTAATGAACGCACTTCAAAATCGGTATTAGGTATTGTCTTCTGAACAGTATTACTCATATCCGGTTTCAGTTTACAGTTTTAATAAATAAGGCAATAAAAAGTGTGTGGCAATTATGCCTGCACCAAAAAATGAAATGGTGGCAATTAAAGAAGGTAATTGCAAATTAGATAATCCTGAAATGGCATGGCCGCTGGTGCAACCTCCTGCATAACGAGTTCCAAAACCGATTAAAAAACCACCCACTACAATAAACAGAAAACCTTTCAGCGTAAGTAAACTTTGCCAGGTAAAAATTTGTGCAGGAACTAAAGCTGAAAAATCGGTAACATTAAATGCAGCCAATTTTGCTACTACATCAGGATTCAGTGCTACAGGGTCAGGATTTGCTAATACTATCGCTGCGATGATGCTTCCTAAAAATACACCCCCGATAAAAAAGAAATTCCAGATTTCTTTCTTCCAATCGTACTGAAAAAACGGGATGCCCGCAGGCAAACAGGCAGCGCAAATATGTCTTAACGATGCGGAAATTCCGAATGAACGATTACCCAGAATTAACAGCGTGGGCACAGTTAATCCTATTAACGGGCCCGCTACATACCATGCCCAAGGCTGTTTGAGGAATTGAATGAATTGTTCCATAAAGTCGTAAAATATTAAGAGCGCTCTGCTTTCAAAGCAGAGCGCCATCTGATTTTAATTATTTACTAAAATACGTTTTGAAACGCTAACATCGTTTGTTATAACTTTCGCGATGTAGGTGCCGCTTGTAATATTATCTAAGGTAATGCTGTAAATATTTTTATAGCTGGCAGTCAGCGCTTCTGATACAACTAATTGTCCTAACGTATTATATATTTCAACTGTTACAGGTAAAGCGTCTTTATTTAAATTTTGTTGTAAATAAAGCGTGTTCAGGTTTCCATAAACAGTCAAATTATTATTGCCGCTGTTTAAAATGTTACCTGTAGATATATCATTTACAGTTAGCTGAATAGTAGCCGCATCATCGCAATCGTCATTATTGGCAAATACTGTTATGGTATAAGTACCCGGTGCAGTATAAGTATGTGTTACAACTGTTTCATTATTATAAATAGTACCATCACCCGCATCAATATTTGTCGCGTTGTTTCCTGTGCTGTTGCTGGCATCAATTACCACACTTTCGCCTACATTAATTGTAGTATTGCTAACCGCCACATCAGCATCAACTATTGTTGAAGATTGTTGTATGGTAATGGTTTCAGTAGTTTGATAACCGCTTATTGTGTTAGTTAACACAAGCGTATAAACCCCGCCAGAAAGATTATCAAATTCAATTTCGGTGTTACTGAAATTACCACTGCTTACAACATTATTGTTTTCATCTTTCAGTTCATAAGCCCAGTCTAAACCGCCTCTTTCATTAATGCTGATAATACCTTCGCTATTGCTACAAACATTAGAAGCAGCATTTATTAAAAGTTCAGGCGCGAAGTGTAATAAAAACCTATCGGGATTATCATCAATATTGGCGCTGAAAGTATAAACATTGTTTTGTCTTAAATACTGAATTGTGCCCGTTTCTAAATCTTCTAACCAAATAATTGATGTAACAGGAAAATCGTTGATGCCATTAAAAGTAAAGGTGTGTGTGCCATCATACTGAAAGATTACGCCTAAAGGGACAACCGTTTGTTGTGTGGCTTCGGCTATGGCTAAAATAGAGCCTCTTTCATTTTGCAAGCTACGGGTATAAATTGTCGGCACACCGCCATTACTGTTTATTTTTCTGGCATCATAGCCATTATCAAAATTATCGGTAAACAGATTATCAAACGCTATTAGTGAATTATCTTCTTCGTTATTTGCAGTAACAACAATATCTAATCCATAAGCGTATGGTTGACTTCTTCTTCTAAACTCATTATTATCACTGTTTCTTCTTGCAGTTGCAGGAAAGCTGATTGAAAAAGAAGATTGAGTTTTATCTAATGGTAATACTACAAACGCTTCATTAGTACTGAACAAGCCACTGCCGATTATTAAATTATATGTATTGTATGTGCCTGTATTAGGGTTATAACGATAGGCCGTAGCATCCAAGTTTGTGCCCGTAACTTCACTCCACTCTATAGGAGCCCAAAATGGATTGGCTACCAGGTGTTCTCCTTTTGAGTGAGATGTGTTTGTGGAAGTAATGGTAAGTGAAATATTGTTTAAATCAGCATTTTGGTATGCCCCTTTTTCGCTTAAAATTCTATTGGCATTAATAATAGCGGGGTCATTAATTCTTGCTGCGAAGCCTTTGCCTCTTGGCGTAGCTGCTACAGTAGTTCTTGCCTCCCATCCTCTCAAATAACAATCGGTAATGTTGGTTTCATTAAAGCTGAATAAATTACTGAAGGCTGAATTTGAGGCAAGAAAGTAAGGGCTGCAATCGGGTTTTGGGGTTACGACTGTGCTGTCAACTAAATTTACAGGAATAGGGTTAAAGTTAAACTGGCCATTCCATTTATTGGCAGTGCCCCCTGTTAACGCACCGATATAATGATAGCGGCTTAAATGTGGGAAAGTGCTGTTTACCAAAGTAGCTAATGGCACATAACGTTCAATAGTGATATTGCCCGAAATGCCTGTGTTGGTATTGGTTGCACCTGTTGCATCATCAAAATCATCTACATAAGCGGTTTTCGTTTCTGTTGATTTTAATACCACATCGGCATTGGCAGGTATGGTAAGTACGCCTGCATCTAACTGTAATTTATCTGAAATATTAACCGTAACGTTTGCTGCTACACTTACGCCTGCCGTATTATCTAAAATCAAAGTTCCTATGTTGGTATTGCCCGAAAGGGTTTGAGCCGTTGTGCCTGCAAATTTCAGCTTGCCGCTGCCAACATCGGCACTGCTGTTGTTTTCAAAATTTCCGTGTACTTCCAGAATAGTGGTTGCCCGAATATTTATGGATGCACCGCTTTCAATGGTAATGTTTCTTACGCTTACAGTATAATCCGTTCCGAAAACAGGCGTAGCCGGAAAATATTTACCAGGGTCGAGCGATACTACATCGGGAATCACCACATCAATGGTGTGGTCAGGCAGAATACCGCAACTCCAGTTGCCCGGTGTTTCCCAATCGTCAGTAAAGGCATCGCCTGTCCATTCGCCTGCAACGCATGTGCTGATGTTGGTAGTAGTGAAAGCGTTGATGTTGTTAAGTGGATAAGTTGCCCTGTTCGAGCTGATGGTAAATGTTAATCCTGATGTGCTTGCAGGCGAACTTACAATATCCCAATTTGTTCCTGTTCCCGTATAGCGAACAGCATCGCCCGGCTCGCCATCGGCTGCTGTATAGGTAAAGGTTGCGTCATAATTATATGCTGTTCCCAAGCCACTGACAATATTGAAATTCCAATATCTTCCTAAAAGATTAAGTATGCCTTTGTTGGGATGAGCGTCATTAGTAACTCTTACACCTACTGTGCCGGAGGTTGTCGGACTAACACTATTAAAATCAAGAGTTACAGGCGAATATTCAAAAGCCCCTGATACATCACCAACGGTGTAAGTAAATGGGGCAGGGTCTGCGCCTGAAGGATTGGTTTTACGAAATTCACCTGTGCCATTGGTAGCCACAAAACTGTTGGCTGAACCGCCACTTACGGTTGTCGAACTGCCAAGCGTGATATTGTTATTGTTCAGAAGCAGTATACCTTGCGTCAAAAATAGTCGGTTACCGCTTTCAGTAAGACTGATAGAATTGGTTGCTGTTAATTTCGCAGAAGGAGCGCTTAAATTTAAGGTAAGCGAACCTGTAATACTTGTGGGTAATCCTGTGCCTGTTATCTGTCCGTCACTTCCTGTATAAATGTAATTAATTCCAGCGCCAAAAGTTCGGGTAGAAGATGACTGAATATTTCCTGTTGCACCAGTAGAAGCAATGCCTTCTTGCGAGCCAACGAAAATTCTGGATCCTACAGCAGTAGTAATGGTATAGGGTGAATTTCTTTGAGAAGAAGCATAGAAAACTCCAGTATTTTTAATTACTGCATTAGGCCCTAAAATTAGCCCTGATTCAGGTTTGTTTAAAGCAAAATCGCCAGTGTATTCAAGAATACTGTTACCTAAATCTACAGTACCTCCTGCTGCATTTGATACATAAATCGTAGTAAGTGTTCCGAATAAATCGGTTCTTGCAAGGGAAACGGTTTGGGTGGTGTTGCCTGTGAAGTTGAATTGAGAAGTTACCGATGCGCTTCTTCCGATTTTTCCCATTCCTGTGCCTGCTTGTGTAATGTTACCTTGAAAATTGGCAACTGTCCTGCTTTGGTATTCTATAATGTTTGTATTTGCAGAATTTTGTGCTAAAGTAATTTGTGTATTACCTCTGACCGTAAAAGTAATATCATAAGATGAGGCATTTTGAAATATCAGTTGCGAATGGGCACTGTTGGTATTATCTAAAGTAAAGTGCCGAACGGAAAGTGTTGTTGCAATACTGCTGAACGTTCTTAATGCAAGCCGTCCGCCTGAAATCAGCAAGTCTCCGTCCCACGTATAAGTGGTGGATGAGTTGCTGCTCAGAATTGCAAATTCATAACCGCCCGTATTTCTCACTTCAAAAGTGCCCCTGATATTAGTGGGAAGTTGTGAGTTTCCTCCGGGCAATGCGTTAATAGTCTGATTAGGCGCATCCCACAAAAAGTTGCCGAAATTTTGTCCAAGTCCAGCTATCGTGCCCCCATCTTTAAAGCCAGTTATTTTCACATTTGAAGTAGCATTCCACGTAGCAGTGGGTATTCTAACAGTGTTTGCTTTCGATTCATAAGTAGCTCCTGCTTCAAAATATAATGTTGAAGCAGCAATATTCCATGCATTATTATCATAGTTCTTAATAATCCCTCCACTCTTTACATAAACTTTGGGCGTTCCCGTATTTGTATTCAACACATAAGTTGCCGGACTATCGTATGTTTCCAACGTTCCCGAAATATCTGCCTGTTGATTAGATGCTCCACCCCCGCTGGTTGAGAAAGCAATATTTACTGCCGAAAGCGAAAGCAACGAACCGCTTGCAACTACCCAACTATCGGTATTAGCCGCTCCCCTGAAAGACAGCACTCTGCCGTTGGAGGGGTTATCTGATGTCAAAGAAACCTGTGAATTATTGGTTATCAATAATTGTCTGATTGCTTGATTTGCATTAATAGTAACGGTTATGGTTGCCCCGCTATTAAACCGCACAATACTTAAATTATCGTTTGTGGGAATCGCATTTTGGTCCCAGTTAGATGCAGTGTTCCATGCGCCACCGTCAAGTCCATCTCCATTTGGTCCGACCCACGTATAAGTCGTTTGCGCAAAAATCGCAGTTGAAAAAAACAGCAATGCTAATGTTGCCGATAAAAATTTAAGAGTTTTCATTTTAATAGTTGTTTGAATTATTAATTTTTAAGTAAAAAGAGAAATAGCAAAAGGCTTCCAAAAGAAAGCAAAGGGCATCAGCAACAATGCCCGGCAGTTGTGCCACAACAGATAATTTTCAGGTTATTTTGAAGATAAAACATATTTAGTCTATCGAATTAGTAGGCAAATGTAAAACGGTATTTTTAATTGTGCAAGTTTTTTTGATTTTAGCCATCAGATAACCTGGATACCAGATGACTATACATAATTAAATAACAGAAAAGTATTTCAGCACGGTTCTTAAACTTAAAGCAATTACCAGTGTGCCAACAGCAATCATTAGCGCTTTGGGTTTTATTTTGCTGGCTAAAAACGCGGCAAAAGGCGCGGCAGCTACACCGCCTATTATTAAACCTAATATTACCTGCCAATGCGTTAACCCAATAGAAAAAGAAAACACACTGGTGCTGGCGAAGGTTACAAAAAATTCTGCCATGCTCACCGTACCTATAGAATAACGGGGTGTTCTGCCACCACCAATTAAATTTGAATTTACTACCGGCCCCCAGCCACCACCACCCACAGCGTCAACAAACCCGCCAAAGGCAGCTAACAAGGGAATGCGTTTGGCAGCAATTCTTTTTTTGTTTTTATTTATAAAAGCTTTACGAATTATTACGATACCCATAAATAATAAATAGACTGAAATAATAGGCTTAATAACATCGCCATCTATATTGGTAAGCACATAAGCGCCAAAAGCTGCGCCCAATGCTCCGGGTAGCATTAGCGCGTAAAATAATTTTTTATTCACATTGCCAAAGCGAATATGCGAGATGCCTGATGCGCCTGTGGTAAATACTTCCGCCAGATGCACCGCAGCGCTTGCAGAAAGTGGCGACACGCCCACGCTCAATAAAAAACTGGTAGCGCTAATACCATAAGCCATACCTAAAGCGCCATCTATTAATTGAGCGGCAAAGCCTACGGCTGCATATTTCCAGAACTTATCGGTTTGCACATAAGCTATTAGTTTATTCCAATCGGCATTCACCAACATATCATAGTTCATGTAGAATATCAGTGCCAGTAACAGGCCAAAACATAATAATGCTATTGATAAAACAGTTCTGTATCTGTAAAGTATTACGAGCATGTTGGTTTTTTATTCCTAAAGTGGTTGGACAACTTCAAGTCGTCCAACCACTGTTAACGGAGTGCGAAAATACTAATTAATCTATAAAATAGATAGAGATATAGATTTATCGGGAACAATTAGTATTATTTATTTTTCTTCTGTATTTTTCCATGTATATTATTCTCAAACAGGTTTTGGAGTCAAATCTGTTTAGAAAACAGATATACCAAACATTTCAGGCTTTTATTTTTCCAAAACCTGAGTTGTTTCGGTATAGATACTGCCATCGCTGCATAAAATCCTTTCTACATGTATAGCAGCCCTGCTCTATTTTCCGGCTTTGCTTCTTCGATTTACTTTATGTCGGCTGAACTTGAAGATGGCAGTAAGCAATAATAATTCAACCTAATAAAAGAAAAACCCCCTGAGAAATTCAGAGGGGGGTTGTTTTAAGTGGTGGTGTTGTTTAAAAATTGCTCGCACCTATTTTGAGCAAAGGTAGTGCAGTT
>CAYSGX010000146.1:6993-7413 GCA_964430605.1 uncultured Chitinophagaceae bacterium | reverse complement strand
TCTTACTGGAACGGCTACAATCACGGTTATTGGAATGGATGGAACGATGGCTACTATGGTGGCGGTGGCAGATGGGGCAGTGGTTGGGACGGTTCAGGTTCCGGTAGTGCCGGCAATACTTATTATGGCCCAAGAAAAGCAACTACATCGGGCGGCACGAATGCTACAGGCACAGGCGTAAGAGGTGGCACAGAAGTTTCTTCAGGGCCTAAAGTAATTCGTTCTGAAGTGCCTGCCACAACAGGGAATAACCGAACTACGGTTTCTCCAAGAGACCCTAATGTGGGTAATAGAACAGATGTGAAAACACCCGATACTTACACACCAAGAAGAGATGCAGGCACTTATTCTACTACGCCAAGACAACAAGGTAGTAACGATAGAATAAACGCCAGTCCGGGAAATAATACCAATATCAGA